>JBEKAD010000039.1:0-15059 GCA_050018435.1 Terriglobia bacterium | reverse complement strand
TTGCTCCCCTCTACCCCAGCCAAAGATCGCCGTGCGAAGTTCCTCCCACCACACAACCGTGCTCCTCTGCCTGATCCTTCCGCACCTGACCGACACCTGAAGGTCGCCGTGCGAAGTTCCTGACTCCAACGGTCGTTGCCTTTGAGAAACAGGGCAAGCCCTGTATAATACACGGAGAGCTATACGAGACACTGATGGATCGCTACAGAAAACCATGACCAAACCACCCGAAAACGTTCTCGAATTGCCGTTGGAACAACGGGCCGAGATGGCGCTTAAAGCCGCCGTGGAGAAGGTCATCGTCGCCCATGCACGCCAAGGCTTGCCCATCTATATCTGGCGTGAAGGCAAAGTGGTTGAGATGTCTCTCGAAGAACTACGCGAGCGTTCCGCCACGATCAAAGCCGGGACTCGGGACTAGGGATTCGGGACTCACGGGCCGGGATTCGGGATACGGGGTTCGGGACTAACTGTAAGCTGTCGGCTGTGAGCTGTTAGCTATCCCATCTTGAATCTGCCATTTCAAATCTGAGATCAGCCTCATGCCCCATCCCGATTGACGGCGTGCGCTTGCCGCTGGGGTACCGGGCATGAGAAAAGCCCACGGACAGGGCTGCACTGACTGCGGCTACCCGCTTCGACTAACTCACCTTCAGTGTGAGGGTCACACTATGGCTCAAGGCAGAAGATCCCGAACCCGCGGTGCCCGTGACCGTCAGCGGGTAGGTTCCGGCGGGGGTTCCTGAGGGTGCCGGCGCGGCAAGGCAAAAGAAACCGCTAACCCGGATTTCTGACTATTGAGTGGAAGGGCGGGGCTGAAGCTCCCCCTTCCCGCAGCCCATCAAAAGCGCCCGAGCGTGGTGAGAAGTCCGGACTGCGAGGGCCCACTTCCCCACCGCCAGACTGCGGGGCAAGAGAAACCGGCGCGTTCCCCTCCCACCACAAAAAGAAGGGGCCAGGCGGAAGCCCGGCTCCTTGGAGGTCGCGGCGATGTTTGGCCACGCCACTAGAAGATCAATTTCAACGAGAACATGACCACTCGAGGATCGTCGGAGGGAGTGGCGTTGACGGGAGGGCCCTCAATCCCGAAGTTAGCGTCCGAAAAGGTCGTGTCGGGGTTCTCGCCCATCCATTCGGAGCTATTGAAGGCATTGATGAAATCCGCGCGGAACCGGAGCGTAATCCCTTCCTTAATCGTGGTGTTCTTAGCGATCGAAGCATCCACTCGGTGGGTTCCGGGCTCACGAATCTCCCGGAGATAGGGAGACCATTCGTAAAGCTGCCCTTGCTGCATCTGTTTCCAGGCAGGTGTCGAATCAGTTGAACAGTTGACATTGACCGCCGAGAGGTTTGTGTAGCAGGTGTTAAACCAATGCGACAAAGTCGGATTCGCAGTCTTTTGTACGGCTCCGGTGGGCATGACGCCACTGGGCATGGGTATGGGAGAACCCATTTGCAGCCGCGCGCCTCCCTCCATCGACCAACCACTCACCATGCGACTGACCACAGGATTCGAGCCATTGAGGAAGTGGTCACCCTTCCCAAAGGGAAGGTGGTAGACCACCAGCAGTTTGACCTGCTGGGGCATGTCATAAGTGGCAACGGTTTGCGCCGGCACAGGGTCTTGCGGATTCAAGAACCCCAGAGCCTGCAAGACACGCGAATAGGTATAGTTGGCGCTGAATTCCAGTCCATACGACAGGCGCTTATTCATTTCCACCTGGAGGCTGTTATAGTGCGACTTCCCGATGGGTACATAATACTCCGTCACGCCATTGACCGCAAATTGCGGGAAAGGAACCAGCAATTGCTGCTGCGCAACGGTCGAGGTCGTCAAGAAGGTGCCCGTCGCCAAGGAGGCATAAGGCGAAGTGCTGGGAAGGTTCAAGAAGGGGTTGGCAACCTGGGTATTCAGGGCTCCGTAAGTATATCCAGTGGTGTTGACTTGCCCGGAGGGCGTGTAGGGCAAGGCCGCCAACGGAACGGCATTGAGTTGGTGGTTGACGGGCAACCGGGCTGCGCGCGAGCCGACATAGGCAATGGTCGCAAGCCAATTGCTTCCAAACGAGTGCTGGACCTCCAGCGAGTATTGCATGGTGCGTGGAATGTCCATGTCCGGATCGGGGAAGCTAATGCTCTGCCCGATGTTTGTCGCCAAGCCCCATGCGGCCCCCTTGGGACTAATAATCCCCGTTGGGAAGGGGTTGGCGAGGCTGATATTGGGGTTGGGAATGCCATTTTGGATAAACGGCACCACGGTCGTGTCGTAGCTGAAACCTGGAGCACCACTATTGCTAATGTAATCCAACTGCTGGGCGTAAATCATCCCGTAACCGCCCCGCACCACGGTATGGTGTCCCGCGTCATAGGCGAACCCGAAGCGCGGCCCGAAGTTGTCAAATTTCTTGTTGAACGTGCCGCTGGGAGCGCCGCCAACGCCGACAAAAGTGGGCCCGCCCATCAGGTTCATCCCGGAAATTTGCAAGGGGCTCTGGCAACTGGTGCAGAATGGGCCTAACAGCCCATTGAAACGGTCATGGGGTGAACCCGCATAGTCCCATCGCAAGCCGTAATTCAGGGTGAACTTTCGCGAGAGATGGTAATCATCCTGGAAAAACACCGAGTAAAGGTGCTCCATGAGCGCCGGCTGGAAGGACCTTCCGAGGCTTCCGGAATACATGTATCCGAGTTCGAAGTCTGCCAGAGCGTAACCGCTGGCGCCTACCGTACCGAGTGGATTCTGGTCGGTGAAATACCCGGTGAAGCCAAATTTCCCGGCACCGTCGGTGGCGGGATACTCGTAATTCTCTCCCCAATCCAACTTCTGGAATCCTACTCGGATGTTGTGCTGGCCACGCGTGTGAGCTAACACGGCTTCCGTGGTGAAGCCAGGTTTGAACTCATTGCCAGAAACTGGGTTCCCCGCTCCATTGTTATTGGTGATAGTGAAAGTGGGGAAGAACTTCGTCGCTTGCGCCCCAAAAGTGGAACTGAACCCCAGCGAAGCCGGGTCAAAGCCCGCGTCGTAATTGCCGTTCTCGTTGCTGAAGTGGTCCATGCCGGTGCGGACTTCTAGCACCGTGGTGGGACCAAAGGTATGGCTCACCACTAACGCGAAATCCTGATTGGACCGGCTAAAGAGGGTGCCGCCGGTGTCAGCGGGGTCGTAGGTAGAAATCGTCGAGTACTTCATGGAACGAACTTCCCTCATGCTGTTCTCCGAGTAACGGAAGAACGCGCTAGTCCTATCCGAGAGATTCCAGTCGAGCCTCCCGCTGTTGGCAGGGGCAAAATCGACGAACTTCCTCTGGTTCGCGGCGTTCCCAAGGTTCCCCTGAAAGGTGCCGCACTGTCCTTGGTTTATGCCTGTCTGGCCTGACGTGACACCGGCTGGGCAGGTGCCCGTAACGCCCGTGACGTTGGGGAGCGACACATAGGACAGGACGTTGGCGGCGATGGGGTTGATACTCAAAATCTGGTTTCCACTGACCAGGGATCCGGATTTTGAGCGACATGCTGTGCTACTGGAAGCCGTACACGAGCCCGCGCCGCTCGCGAGGGTGGAAGTCGTGGAAGGATCGTAAAGCTGGACCTGGGCAGCACAGGCGCCGGTGCTCGTCGATACGCTGGTACAGAGTCCGTTGAAATTGCCTTGCCTCTCCGCCGCCGTGGGCACCGCGACTGAAAACGGATCGGGTTGAATTTGCCAGATGTGCAGGTCGGAAAAGTACCCGAAAATCTTGTTCTTAATAATCGGCCCGCCGAGAGCGCCCCCGAACATGTTGATGTGCCAAGGTAGTCGGCCAACGTGGCTGTTAATGCTGCCCCAGTCTTCCGCATTGAAGATCGTATTCTGGTTGTACTCGTACCCGTCACCGTGCCACCGATTGCTCCCGCTTTTGGTAATGGTGTTAACCACGCCCCCGGTGCTCCAACCGTACTGGGCGTCAAACATCGTTGCCTGGACGCTGACTTCCTGAACGGAATCGGCCACAGGGTTGAATGACACGCCGCTTCCACCCGTGTTGGAGGAGATTCCATCCACCATCACCATGTTGCCGCTCGTCTGTGACGTCTGAAGGTTGCCGCCTTGCCCTGACTGCCCGCCGTTGAAATTAACGGCTTGGCTTCCGCCGGTGTCGAAGAAACGCAACTTTTTGTCGCCGCTTACGACCGAAACTCCCGGCGCGAAAAAGGTGACCTCAATGGTGTTTTGACCACGGAATACTTCCGGGTCCATGCGGACCTGTCCAACTGTCCAGTTCCGGTCGCCGGACTCCGGTTGGAGTAGCGGGGCGTTGGCCACCACGCTGACCGACTGGGTCACCGAGCCGAGCTGCAGGGTGATGTCGATGACCGCCTTTTGGTTGGTGACCAGCGCGATTCCCTCTTGCACGTATTTTTTGAACCCCTCCTTCTCAACGGTGAGGGTGTAGGGCCCGATCAGTACAAAGGGGAGTTGATAAATGCCGGCGCTGTCAGAACCCGCCGTGTAGACCGCCCCCGTGGTGGTGGAGGTTAATTTGATAGTCGCCCCACTGACCGCCGCAGCGGAGGGGTCGAGAACGTGTCCTGTGATACTTGCTCCGACCTGCTGCGCGCACAGGGGCAGCGGGAGAAAAGCAAGGAGTAGAAGAATTGGTATGATTCTCTTTATCACTGGTATCCTCCTGATTGAAATTTCATAGCGACCTAAGACCCAACGCAAATGTGGCTAGATTCTTACCTCTCAAATGTGTGCGGAACGTGTGCAGAAATTTCTGTGGCATACCGGGCTCGATGTAACGGTTACATGGAGCTGCGTGGGGCACAATTCAAATATCTTCGGCTAGTATTTAGCTGCGCGCTTTTCAGAAACAATTGCCTCTCGCAACGCATGGGCGATTCGATCTGATAAGCCCTCTCGTTGGCTGACCGCTGCCGGTACGTCAAAAACCTCAAATTCTTCTGCTGCTTCCACTTCGAATCTCCCGCTGCCATCTACCTTCTAGCTCGCGATTTGCAGCTTGTCAAGGAAATTCCGAACCGTTTTTATATGATGCGAAGTTAGCCGAACCAAAGAGCGTCTTTTCGTCATCGGATATTAATAGGTATGTGGAGGTTATCATGTGAAGAACCGCAGAGTAATCCGTCAGCTGACGGATAACTCTGCGCTACCTGCTAGTGCCAGCGTAGAGCACGGCAGGCGGCAAGGTCCGAAGCACTGAATTGCAAATCGCAAATTGCAGATCGAAGATCGAAAATCGAGAATCCCAAATCACAAATCACAAATCACGAATCCAAAATCCAAAATCTAAAATCCAAAATCGCCCGATGACCCGATTTCTACCTAAATTGACACATGTGGAGCTGTGTGTTAGGTTGGAATTCAGGGTGTCGGCCGCGAGGCCTTCGGTGGCTGGCGCGCCGTAGCCAGGGTGGGCTTGCCACGATGGGCAATTCTGATTGGTTCTTCTTCGAGCGCTTTGGACTGACGGAGGCAAGTCTCTCTCAGTACTTGGGGGCGGCGCTTTCCGAGGGCGGCGAATACGCGGACCTCTACTTCGAGCACACTACCAATTCGTCACTGCTCGTGGACGAGTCGCTGGTGAAGACCGCGACCGAAGGAATCACCATGGGTTGTGGGGTGCGCGTGGTGGCGGGGGAGCAGACTGGCTACGCCTACACGGACGACCTTGCCCCGGAAAAGATCTTGAAGGCCGCGAAGATTGCGGCGCGCATTGCTAGCGGCCCGGCGCGCGTTTCGACGGTGGGCTTGAGCGCGCTCGACGCCAAGCACGATTTCTATCCGGTTATGGTGCCCTACACGGATCGCGATTTGTCCGACAAGCTTGAACTGGTCGCGCGGGCGGACCGCGCCGCGCGCGCTTCCGACCCGCGCATCAAGCAGGTGCGCGCGACTTACGGCGACCAGATTCGCCACGTGCTGATCGCCGGTTCGGACGGCCGCGTGGTTACGGATTTCCAGCCGCTCGTCCGCCTCAATGTTTTCACCATCGCCCAGGACGGCGGCAAGCTCCAGTCCGGTTCCAGTGGCGGCGGCGGGCGTGTGGGTTTGGAATTTTTTTCCGGTGAACGGGCGCCGGAACACTTTGCGAAAGAAGCGGCGCGGCAGGCGATTGTGCAGCTCGAGGCGCGCGAAGCCCCGGCGGGCGAGATGGAAGTGGTCCTGGGGCCGGGATGGCCGGGCATTCTGCTGCACGAAGCCATCGGGCATGGCCTGGAAGCGGATTTCAACCGCAAGGGCATCTCGGCTTTCAGCGGCCGCATGGGACAGCGCGTGGCCTCCGACATTTGCACGGTGGTGGATGACGGCACCATTCCGTCGCGACGCGGCTCGTTGAATGTGGATGATGAAGGCGAGCCCACGCAAAGAACCGTGCTGATTGAGAACGGTATCCTGCGCGCCTATTTGCAGGACAAGCTGAGCGCCGACATTCTCAAGACCACGCGGACGGGCAACGGGCGGCGGGAAAGTTACGAGCACATTCCCATGCCGCGCATGACCAACACTTATATGCTGGCGGGCACGGACGCTCCTGACGATATCATTCGCTCCGTCCGGCGCGGGCTGTACGCGGCCAATTTCGGCGGCGGCCAAGTGGACATCACCAACGGCAAGTTTGTGTTTTCGGCGTCGGAAGCCTACCTGATCGAGGATGGCCGGGTGACGGCGCCGGTGAAGGGCGCCACGCTGATCGGTGACGGACCGACGGTGCTGACCCGCGTCACCGCCGTGGGCAACGATCTGAAGCTCGACCCGGGAATCGGCACCTGCGGCAAGGATGGGCAAAGCGTGCCGGTGGGAGTGGGCATTCCCACCATCAAAGTCAGCAGGCTGACCGTGGGAGGCACAGCCCCGCGGGGCGCGGCGTCGTTTACTTAGGGGAGGGAGAAGTTAGGAGTTAGAAGCCAGAAGCTAGAAGTTAGGAGCTAGAAGTCAGGAGACAGAAGTCAGGAGTCAGGAGCAAGGATTCAGGTCGAGCCTAAACCCTGGAACCAAAATCCTACATCCTGTTTGAAGCGTGACGGTCGTTTCGATTCATGCCGGCACTACGCCGTTTCCCTCATTCTGACTCCCGACTCCTGGCTCCTGACTTCTAGCTCCTAGCTTCTAACTTCTAGCTCCTGCTTATGGAACAACAACTGGAACAGATTGCCGTGGAACTGGTGAACCGCGCCATGCGTGGGGGGGCCACCGCGGCCGATGTGACCGTCCACGAAACGGATGAATTCTCGACAGCGCTGCGGCTCGGGCAGATCGAGAAGCTGAAGGAGGCTGCGTCCAAGGCTCTGGGGTTGCGCATTTTCCGGGGCGTACGCAGCGCATCGTCCTTCTCCAGCGATTTTTCCCTACCCTCTTTGGAGCGGCTGGTGGAGCGCACGCTCGCCATGGCGCGGGTCACCTCGGAGGATCCCGCCAGCGGCCTGCCTGAGGCGGCGCTGCTGGGCCGTCATGAAGGCGATTTGGGACTTTACTCCGAGGATGTGGCCGAGCTTTCCACGGAAGAGTGCATTGACTACGCCCGGCGCGCGGAGCGGGCGGCGCTCGACGCCGACCCTCGCATCAAGAATTCCGAGGGGGCATGGTTCGAAGCGAGTGTAGGGCGTAGGGCCTACGCTAACTCGCTGGGTTTCGTGGGCAGTTACCGGTCATCGTACTGCGCGGGCTCCGTCGCTCCGGTGGCGGAGGAGGGCGGCATGCAGCGGGACTACTGGTATTCCGTATCGCGCCGCCGCAGCGCGCTGGAAAGTCCCGAGGCGGTGGGACGCAAGGCCGCCGAGCGCACCTTGCGCAAGCTAGGGGGGCGCAAAATGGCGACTTGCCATGTGCCGGTGATTTTCGATCCGGAAACCGCCCCTTCGCTGCTCGTTCACATTTTTGAGGCGGTGCGCGGCGACGCCATTTATCGCAGCGCCTCGTTTCTAACCGGGAAGCTGAACCAGAAGGTCGCAAGCGAGCGGGTGACCATCCTCGACGACGGCCTGCGTCCGGGCGGGTTCGGCACGCGGCCCTTCGACGGGGAGGGGATTCCTGCTGCGGTGACGCCCGTCATTGAAAAGGGCGTGCTCAGCAATTACCTGTTAGACTGTTACACGGCGCGCAAGCTGAATATGCGGACCACCGGAAACGCCTTGCGGGGTGTCGCCGGCCCCCCCAGCGTGGGGCCGAAGAACTTTTATCTGGCGCCCGGCCCGCATACCGCCGAGGAAATTCGCAAGTCCGTGAAGGCGGGCTTTTATGTTACCGACCTGATCGGCTTCGGCGTGAATATTGTAACGGGTGATTATTCCCGCGGGGCGGCGGGGATGTGGATTGAAAATGGAGAGTTTGCCTATCCGGTGGAAGAGGTTACCATCGCGGGAAATCTGGCGGAAATGCTGAACCACATCGAGATGGTGGGCTCGGACCTGGAATTTCGCAGCGCCCTCGCGGCGCCTACCTTACTGATTTCCGGCCTGACGGTGGCTGGAACCTGATTGAGAACCATGTCCCGGAACGATCACGGTATTTCCACTCTCATTATTATCCTAATTGTGTCGGTGGTTCTGGCAGGACTGGTCGCGGTCTTGGTCCTCCAGCAACATCGCGCGGTATCTCGTGCGGGTTCGGCCGAAGCGGGGCGGCCGGCTCCGAGCGCTGAGCAGAAGGCTTATCTGGCATCGCTGGTTTTCGCGGATTTGCGCATGAGCGCCGCGGTCAACTTCCTCGGCGGCACGGTAACTTATCTGGATGGCAGCGTCACCAACAAGGGTGCGAAGCTGGTTCGGCGCCTCGAGGTGGAATTGAATTTCGTGGATACTCTCAACCAGGTCGTGCTGCGAGAAACCGCTCATCCCCTTGGGGATCGCGCCACACCTTTGCAGCCGGGTGAAACCCACGCCTTCCGCGTGACCTTCGATCACATGCCGGCGGATTGGAATCAAGCGCCCCCAACCGTCAAGCCTGTGTATGTGGAATTTTGAGCAGCAAAAAGACGAAACTCGAAACTCGCCCCGATTTTCGAGTTTCGATTTTCAAATTTCGGCCTTTCCCTGTCTGCTAGCGTCCCAATTCCAGGCGGCGGTAAAGGGGCAGAGGCAGCCCGGCTTTTTCCATCTTGGCCTGGGTTTGGGCCACGTTGTAAGGGGTGCGGTAATACTGCACTTCTTTCCGGTCCAAGTCGAGGACGGCAAACCCGGCGCGCCAGTCGCGGTCACGCGGCTGGCCCACGGAGCCTGGATTGATCAGATAGCGCGTGGAGTCTTCGAGCCGGACCGTCAGGGTCAAGCCATCCGGCGTGGCGGGGATGCGGATGGATTGAAAACGTCCGGCCTCCGTAAGCGTAAAGCCGCCTTGCAGGTGCGTGTGGCCGAAGCAAACGAGTGGAGTCTTCGGGCCGCGCAGCAGGGGCAGCGCTTGTGCGGGCCCCAGAATGTACTCGTCCTCATCCTGGGGCGAGCCATGCACGAAAATGAATCCCTCCATCACGGCGGGCCCCATGGGAAGGGTGCGAAGGTACTCGAGATGCCCGAGCGTGAGGGCTTGGCGAGTCCATCCGGTGGCCATGCGTGCGTAAGGATTGAATTCCGCGGCGTCGTCGATTCCGCAACAGGCCTTGTCGTGGTTGCCGCGGATCACCACCTTGCAGAGGTTGCGAATCTTATCGATCACCTCGTTGGGATTCGGGCCGTAGCCCACGAGGTCACCTAAACAAACCGCCTTGTCGTATTTCCCGGCGGCGAGTTCAAGACAAGTGTAGAGGGCTTCAAGATTGGAATGGACGTCGCTGAGCAGTAAGTAGCGCATAGGAACCCCAAGAATGCAGGATTATAGACTAGAAAGCCCGGCAAAGGGCGCAAAATCTGCTTTGACGGGAATGCGCGATGGCGGGTACGCCGGGGAATTCGGAGGGGGCACGGTGTGCAGATTTTTGACCGTTCGCGCGGAATTCGCTAAAATCCAAAGGTTTAGGCGCCTCGCCTCGTCGGCGTCAAAGGGAGAGATATGCTGCGTTTCCAAACAGCCGGGGAGTCGCATGGTCAAGGCTTGGTCGCCATCCTTGGGGGATTGCCCGCCGGGCTGCGGATCGACTTTGACTATGTGAATCGCGAGCTGAAGCGCCGTCAGGGCGGCTACGGGCGCGGCGGGCGCATGAAGATTGAAACCGACACCGCGCAATTCCTTTCCGGTGTGAGACATGGCCAAACCATCGGTTCGCCCATCGCCATCCTGATGGTGAATCGGGATTGGGAAAACTGGCAGGAGGCGATGGCGGTGGAAGACCGGCCGGAATCACGGGCCAAATACCAACCGCTTTCGCCGCCGCGGCCGGGGCACGCAGATTTGGCGGGATGCCTGAAGTACAATTTTCGCGAGGCGCGCTCTGTTCTGGAGCGAGCCAGCGCTCGCGAGACTGCCGCGCGAGTGGCGGTAGGGGCGGTGGCCAAGCTCTTTTTGAAGAGTTTTGCTATTGAAGTGGCCAGCCACGTTGTCGCGCTCGGCGAGGTGAGGCTTGCCGATGACCGTGTGCCATTTGAGGCCGTGCTGGCTCTGCGGGATCGGGAAGATCTGATGCTGGCGTGTGTGGATCCCGCCGTCGAAGCGCGAATGAAAGATGCGGTGGACCGCGCCACGGAAAACCGTGATACCGTGGGCGGAACGTTTGAAGTGATCGTGCGCGGCCTTCCCCCCGGATTGGGGTCGTGCGCACAGTGGGATGAGCGGCTCGACGGCCAGTTGGCGCAGGCGGTCATGTCGATTCAAGCCGTCAAAGCGGTAGAAATCGGCAGCGGCATCTCGAGCGCCACGGCGATGGGCTCCAGCGTGCACGATGAAATTGGATACGACCGCGCCCAGGCGCGCTTCACGCGCAAGACCAATCGCGCCGGCGGCCTGGAGGGTGGAATTACCAACGGCGAGGACCTTGTGGTGCGAGGCTATCTGAAGCCCATTTCCACTCTGCGGCGTCCGCTCGAATCGGTGGATTTTGAAAGTAAAGAAACGGTCAAGGCCGCCTACGAGCGCTCGGATGTTTGTGTGCTGCCGGCGGGCGGCGTGGTGGGCGAAGCGATGGTGGCACTCATCCTGGCACGCTCACTTCTGGAGAAGTTTGGCGGCGACTCGATGGAAGAGACGCGGCGGAATTTTGATGGGTACTTGGAGCAAATCAGGAGGTTCTAGCTCGAAACTCGAAAATCGAAATTTGAAACTCGCGAGTGGCGCTGGCACGGACGGTAAAGCCCGCACCATCCGCGCGGATCGAGTTCCCGATTGTCGAGTTTCGATTTTCGAGTTTCGAAAATGATCTATCCCATCGTCAAATACGGTCGGGAAGTTTTGGAGAAGCCCGGCAATTGTATTGTCGACTTCGACAGCAGTTTAAAGAAGCTCGTGGCGGACATGTTTGAGACCATGTACGCGGCGAATGGCGTGGGCTTGGCGGCGCCGCAAATCGGCCTGCCGCTACGCTTGTGCGTTATTGACACGACCTTGGGCGAAGATCCCAAGACCAAGCTGGTCCTGGCCAATCCCGTGATCGTTTCCATGGAGGGCGAACAGGTGCAGGAGGAAGGGTGTTTGAGCTTGCCGGATTTTCGTGCCAAGACGCCCCGCCCGGAGCGCGTCACCTTGCGGGCTCAGGATATTCACGGCCAGGAACTCACCATGACCGGTGAGGGCCTGCTGGCGCGCGCTTTCTGCCATGAGATAGACCACCTGAACGGCAAACTCTTCATCCAACACGTCGGCCGCCTGAAGCGGGAGTCCATCAAGCGCAAAGTGCGCAAAATGATGAAAGCGGGCGAGTGGTAGAGCGGTTGTCGGCGGTCGGTTGTCGGAAGCCGGTAGTGGCACGACGGTTCAGGGAAGGAGACAATGCAGGGAAGAAGCTATCGAGATCTCGAACTTTGGCAGAAGGCCATGGACCTTGTCGTAGAATGTTATGGCGCCACCAAAAAGTTTCCTGAGCGCGAGGTTTATGGCCTGATTAGCCAAATCCAGCGTGCCGCAGTATCCATCCCCGCTAATGTGGCGGAGGGCCAAGGGAGACAGCACCGACCTGAGTTCATCCAACACTTGTCCATCGCCTACGGGTCGCTCGCTGAATTGGAGACGCATATTCAGATTGCCCGCCGCTTGAATTATCTCAAAGATGATGAAGAGCGGCGTCTTTTGCAGCGGACAGGGGAAGTGGGTCGCCTGTTAAATGGCTTGTTGCGGTTCTTAAGACGAAAGAATCCGGCCGCTGCTAGCCCACCCACCGAAAACCGACAACCGAGAACCGACGGCTCATGCATTTGATTTTTTGCGGCACACCCGATTTCGCTGTTCCCACCCTCGAAAGGCTCATCGCGGAGAAATTTGCGATCGACCTCGTGGTAACCAATCTGGATGAACCGAGCGGGCGCGGGTACGAGGTGAAAGCTCCGCCCGTGAAGCAAGCGGCTCGGCGCGCGGGGTTGGAGGTCTACCAGCCGGCAAAGTTGAAAGACCCCGCGACCGTCGAGTTCCTTTCGCGCTCTCGGCCCGACGCGATCGTGGTGGTGGCTTACGGGCACATCCTTCCGAAATGGATGATCGACCTGCCGCGGCTCGGGTGCATCAATCTGCACGCATCGCTTCTGCCCAAGTATCGGGGGGCAGCGCCCATTCAGTGGTCACTGATTCGCGGCGAAGCGGTAACCGGCGTCACCACCATGCGAATTGATGTGGGGTTGGATACCGGCGACATTTTGCTGAAGAGGGAAGTGGAAATTCGGGACGATGACACCTCGGAAACGCTGGGCGAGCGGCTTAGCCAGCTTGGCGCGGATTTGATGATTGAAACTTTGCGGCGGCTGGAACGGGGCGACTTGGAGGCGCAGCCCCAGGATCACGCGCAGGCGACCCTCGCGCCCATTTTGAAAAAGGAAGATGGACGAATCGATTGGAACCTTCCGGCGCTGGAGATTTGGAATCGCATTCGCGGCCTGCGGCCCTGGCCGGGGGCTTACACGAGGTTTCGCGGCAAAAACCTGCACCTCTGGGCTGCCAGCCGCCCGGCCGCGGGCGAGACAGTGCATCTCGATCCCGGGACGCTGATCGCTGACCGTGGCAGACTCCGCGTGACTTGCGGCCAGGGAACGCTGCTAGAGGCGAAGGAAATTCAACTGGAAGGCCGCAAGCGCCTTGCGCCGCGCGATTTTCTCAATGGGGTGAAAATCTCGGCCGGCGAAAAAGTCGGATGAGCAAGAAATTCTGAATTATGAATTCTGAATGCTGAATTCTGAATGCTGAAAACTGAGAGCTGAAAGCTGAGAGCTGAAAGCTGAAAGCTGTGAGCTGAGAGCTGAGAGCTGAAAGCTGAAAGCTATGAGCTGAGAGCTGAGAGCTAACAGCAATACCTGGGGATAAGCAGGGGTTTTACGATTTCATAATTCAGAATTCATAATTCATAATTCAGAATTGCCTTTTCTATGCCTGCCTCGCCTGCCCGCCAAACCGCCTACCAAGTTCTGTGTCGTTTAGAATCCGGCCGCGCCTTCGCTGTGGATCTGCTGCAAAGCCCGGAGGTTTCCGCCTTGAAGGGGGCCGACCGGCGGCTCGCAACGGAAATCGTGATGGGCGTATTGCGCTGGCGGGGCGAACTGGACTTCCAAATCGAGCAGCTTTCCGGGAGAAAGGTGAAAGGGTTCGATTCCGAAGTGCTGACGATTCTCCGCATGGGGGCTTACCAGATTCGGTTTCTGGAAAGGGTTCCGAAGCGAGCGGTGGTGGATGATGCCGTCGAGCTGACGAAGGCCGCGCGCAAGCGTTCCGCGGCGGGCTTGGTGAATGCGGTACTGAGAAAGTGTGCGCCTCCCAAACAGCGCGTGCTGGGGCACGACTTTGAACACCTTTCTACCGAGAATCGGGAGAGCGTGCGGCGTGCTTTTCCAGAATGGCTGCTGAAGCGGTGGGAAGGGATTACCGCTACCACGTTCGAATCCGGCGAGGTGGGGGCGGCGCGACTGGCTCATGCCAGCCTTGCGACTCCTCGCACCACGCTGCGCGTGATTGATGCGGGTGCGAACTTGCAAGACGTTCGCCAGGAGTTGGAAGCGGAGGGCGTCGCCACATCGCCCTGCCTGTACGCTGAGGCACACGGCCTGACGGTGGAATCCGGGCATGTTCAAAATACCCGGGCGTACCGGGAAGGGCGCATGGTGATTCAGGACGAGGCTTCGCAACTGGTGGCGGAACTCGTGTCGCCTGAGCACGGGCTGCACGTTCTGGACCTCTGCGCCGCGCCGGGAATGAAAGCGGGACAACTCGCGCAAATGTTGGGAGCCGGAACGCTGGTGGCTTGCGACCGCAGCGCCGCGCGGCTGCGCACCCTAGGCAAACTCCTGCCGCAGTGGGTTCCGGCGGCGGTGCGCTTGTCAATGGTGCGACTGGACGCCGCGCGCAAGCTTCCTTTCGGGGCGAAGTTTGAGCGGATCTTGCTGGACGCACCCTGCTCGGGCACGGGGACGCTGGCGCGCAATCCGGAAATCAAATGGCGACTTAGTCCAGAGGATATAACCCGCCTGGCGGAGTTGCAGGCTATGATGCTGCGGAATGGGCTCGCCGCCCTGGCGAGTGGCGGCCGTTTGGTTTATGCCACCTGCTCGCTCGAACCGGAGGAAAATGAAAGGGTAGTGGAGAAGGTCCTGAGCGAGCAGCCGGTTTTTCGAGTTCTTAGCGCGCGCGAACTCGCCCTAAAACATCCGCACCTGATCCCCTTTTTCGATTCGCGCGGCTATTTTCGCACCCGCCCCGATCAACACTCGATGGACGGATTCAGCGCCGCGGTGATTGTCCGGCAGGGAAGCGAATAGCAGCGAATCTGCCTGCTAACGCCAATACTGTTCACTTAAGCTGACCGTTCCCAATATTCGACCCCCTCACCCACCGCCTTGCGGTCCCCCCTCTCCCCCAAGGGGGAGAGGGAAGTAAATTCAAAACAACCCATCCCTTTGACCCCCAAGGGGGAGAGAGCAGAAATCTTCAGTGGTCAGCTCTCAGTGGTCAGCACCCTCTCCTTGTTGGGGCAGCGAGACTCATGAAGGCAGCACCA
>JBEKAD010000038.1:0-15109 GCA_050018435.1 Terriglobia bacterium | reverse complement strand
CGCCTCAGCGACATCCTGGACAGCGGGCCGGTGGCTTATGGGTTGGACACCGGAATCTGGACCTCGCCCATGATCGCCTGGGCGATCGAAGAGGAGTTCGGAGTCGTCTACCATCCTGGGCATGTGCGCAAATTGCTTCATCACCTGGGTTTCTCCGTGCAGCGCCTCGCCGGGTGCTGGCCCGTGCCGACCGCCGCCAGCAGGACCGCTGGCATCGCTACATCTATCCGCGCCTAAAAAAAAGCCCGCACCGAGAACCGGGCGCTGATTTTTACCGACGAAGCCAGTTTCCGGCAGGACTCCACCCTGCACGCGACCTGGAGCCGGGTCGGCCATCCGCCCGAGATTCCCGTCACCGGCGAACGCAAGAGCGTGAAGATCATGAGTGCTATCGAACTCTGGCGTGCCCGCTTCCACTATAGCCAAGCCCCCGTCTTCAATGCTTCCACCTATTTGGACTTCCTTCATCGACGGGCCCCTCACTATCGCCGTCGCGGGGCCATTCTCATTCAAGACAACGCCTCGTATCATAAGGACGCCGAGGTCTAGAGTTGGTTCAAGTGTAACCGCCACTGGCGGGAAGTCCATCAGCTCCCGCCCTACTCACCTGAGCTCAATCCCACCGAGCGGCTGTGGCAATACACACGCAAAAATGCAACCCCTGATCGCTACTTCGCCAGCCCCGGGGAACTGCTCGCCACTTTGACCCGCGTCTTCGGAGATATGCAATCTCATCCCGAGCTGATTCGACCCAGCTTGATGCCTTTTTGTTAATCAGCATGTACCTTTATTTATGCGCGGATGTATAGCACGCGGTGGCCACGAATCGGGAGGAGCCGGCGAGCGCGGTGATCGGGAAACACAACCAACGAGGCAACAGCGAGAACGGGCATAAGGAACTCAAGGTGGGTTTCGGCATGGAGCAGATGCCGTGCGGGCAGTTCGAAGCCAACGCCCTGTATTTTGCCCTTGGGGTACTGGCGTATAACTTGGCCCAACTTCTGAAACGGCAGGTGCTGCCGGCCTCGTACCGCACGACGACGGTGGCGACTCTGCGCTGGAAGCTGTATCGGTTGGCGGGTAAGCTGGTGCGCCACGCGCGCGGCGGGATACTGCAGATGAAGGCCGACCTGGAGAAATGGCGCTTATTGCCATCCGCCCGGCTCTGCTGCGCGACGCTGCGAAGCTGAGAGGAGGAGGCAAAAAGGAGTGGTTGTCCAAGGACGGCGCGGCGGTGTGCGCGGGTGGCAGGGAGAAACTATCGGGAGGACCCATGGACCCCTGAACCTTGACCGGAATTGAGTCGCGAGCTGCCCCTTACTAACCCCGGCTCGCGGCATCCGACGTTTCTACTATCGCGGGAACGCGCTACATCGCTCAATCGCGATTCTTGGGTTGCTACACGCCCCTTGACGCTTTATACTCTTGCCATAATTTTGCCGTTTCTTGCGGGAACACGCTACATCGCTCAATCGCGATTCTTGGGTTGCTACACGCCCCTTGACGCTTTATACTCTTCCCATAATTTTGCCGTTTCTTAAGGAGGAAATATGACTTTCATTTCACGACGTGACGCAGGGAAGCTCCTCTTGGCGGGATGTGCGGGAGCACTAGTCCCAGCCGGGAAGCTTCGCGGTGCTACCATGATTAATTCCGTTATTCGGGGAGTACAGATTGGGGCGCAAAGCTACTCGTTCCGAGATCTTCAACAGCCGGATGCCATCATCAAGGCCTTCCAAACGGTGGGATTGGGCGAGTGTGAACTGTCGAGTGGCGTGGAACCCCCAAACCTAAAGGGTCCAGAGGCCGCCAAATGGCTGCGCGAAGCCCCGCTCGACTATTTCAAGGGACTCCGGAAGAAGTATAACGATGCGGGCGTTGTTGTCTACGCTTACACCTACGGCTTCCGAAAGGAATTCACCGACGAAGAAATTGAGCGCGGCTTTCAGATCGCACAAGCGATGGGGGTAAAATATATCACCTCGTCGGCGAACGTCAGCGTGGCGCCGCGCGTCGATAAGTACGCGCAGAAATACAAAATCATGGTGGGCTTCCACGGGCATTCCGGCGTCGACAATCCCGATGAGTTTTCCACCGCAGAGACTTTCGCGCGCGCCATGAAAGGCGCATCCCCCTACATCGGCGTCAATCTTGACATCGGCCATTTCACCGCCGCCGGCGGGGACGCCGTCGCGTACATTCGCGAGCACCACGCAAAGATTGTCACATTGCACATCAAGGACCGGAAGAAGGGGCAGCATGGTGCGAATCTGCCCTTAGGCCAGGGCGATACGCCCATCGTGGCCGTGCTGCAGTTGCTGCGCGACAAAGGTTGGAAGATTCCCGCTAACATCGAGTACGAATACGGAAAACCCGGCATGGACACCATCGCCGAGGTCAAGAAGTGCTTCGCGTATTGCAAGAAGGCGCTGGAAAGCTGAGGGCATCTCCGTCTTCGCAAGGCGGGTGAGGGCGGGAGAAATCCGCCGCCCTCGCCGACCTTGTCGGGACAGGTTCCGGGCGCCTCTAGGAAAGCCACCGCACGACGCTTGAGATATGCCTACCCGCGTCCGTACGGCCCGGCGAGGCACCCAAAGACAAAATGTAGCGCAAGGCTCGCTCTCCGGCCCTGCGCTGCCACGCGGGTACAAATCTCGTTCTCCTGGACCCCGATTTCCGCAAGGCCTTTCGCACTTTGTAGCGCCGACCGGAACCTGTCCCGACCACGTCGGGAGGTCGGCATTTTCTTGGTGATCGAGTTGCGCAAGGTGGGAAGCTACAAGCGCCGAGATTACAATTCGAACGGCGCCTGACGTTGTGTGACCCGGAGGTAGCCACGCTCAATTCGTCTTGGGAATTGACCGTGGGTTCGTCATCGAAGGAAAAGCCCATCGTGAGCCCCAAAGGGGCGACCTAACACAGCCCAGGCCAGCGGCCTGGGTCAGGGAAACCCGACCTGTTTTTTATCCGCAAGCCCTGAAGGGGCGCGCTAACCGCTGCCTCCATCACGTTCCAAACGGCATTTTCATCGCGATCGGTGGGACGGACCGGTGGGTTCCGTAGATCGCCCTTTCAGGGCTCGGCGCGGGAAACATTCCGTTGACCCAGGCCGCTGGCCTGGGCTGTAATAGGTCGCCCCTTTGGGGCTTAGGAGTAGACTGGAACCATGCCGATGAAGAATCCACCCCACCCCGGCGGCTTGGTGCGGCGCCAGTGTATTGAGCCTTTGGGCTTGACGATCACGGCCGCCGCCGCGCTCGGAGTCACGCGCACTACCCTGTCGGAACTGGTGAACGAGAAGCGCGGGATTTCTCCCGAAATGACCGTGAGGCTGTCGAAGGTTTTCGGAGGCAGTGCCGAAAACTGGCTTACGCAGCAGGCACACTACGACCTTGTACAGGTTCACGCCGACCGCATCAAGCTCAAGCGGCTGGAATTGACCGTCGGTTTGTCATCATAGGAAAAGACGGTCACGAGAGCGCTGGCGGTGGCTATTCATTGGGACACCCCCGGTATCGCCTTAGCGGATACTCCAATGGCCCTCAAAGTTCTCGAGAAGAATGCCTCGACATCTCTGCCGAACTCATCACAGAGCCGGAGTGAGATCCACATCTCACCGTACAGGCTGCTTGGCTGATCTGCTGACGCCAGCCGTGGTGCGTACGTACTCAGAAGGCGGTCAAAGGTCTTTTGATGTTCAGGAGACTCACCCCTCGTTCCACCGCGATGAGCAATGATGTTCCGAAGCTGGTGGAGGTCCTGAAGCCGGGACCACGCAGGATCCTTTCTTACGTCCACGCTGCCTGCATTCCTGAGATAAAGGACGGCTGATTCCAGGACTCCCCCGCGGATATCGCGCACCTGGAAGGTTGCGTTCGGGTTTTGGCCTACACGCTGAGCGCAGGCAAAGAGCTGGGTTTCGACAATCGACTGCAGGAGGATGATGATTGAATACGCTGAGAATCTAGGGATCCAGTGGCGAAACCGTTCGTCAATAAGTTGAGTCCCTAAACTGTAGTCACCGAAATCCCAATCCTGCTCCTGCGCTACATGCTTAAGAGCTTCCCGCTCTCGCCACTCAACCTCGGGCATTGAATTATCGAGGAGGCTTATGAAGGCGTGAACACCTGCGAGACGTCCGAACGTCGTAATCGCTAATGGATCGATTATTATTTTCATTTCTCGCACCTACGTGGCCTGACGATGATAGGCCGCCCCGCCAGATTCAAACAAGCGTAGGGCGGACCTGTTTTGTAGGTCCGCGGCCCTGGGTACGGTCCGTGATGGGAGCAGATGACCCAGCAGGTTCATGCTAATCGCTGCACTCCAAGCGCTCAGCCGGCTTCAGAATTGGCAGCGATGAACCGTTCGAGATCACTGAGGTCAGCGACCGGATGAAAGAACCTGATCCCGAGTAGACCTTCTAATCTCGCCTTGTGCTTCAGAATATCGGAATCCTGTGTGATGAATGCCGAGCACTCGCTCTTGAACGCGGAGTCAACGTGTAGCGCGTCTCGCCGGTGTTCGCGGCCGATGATTGAGAGTATCTCGTCGAAGTGTTTGGAACCCGAATAGTCCGCGATTGTACCCGGAAGATCCATTATTGGCAGATTAAGGTCCTGTACCTGTGCGTTGGAGGGCCTCGCAATGCTAGAAATGTGGCGAGAACGAGAATCAGGGTCGTAGGGAAAATGCACGAACTCGATACGCCGGCTGCGGCCCAACTTCCTAATCCGGGGAGTCAGAGCTCCATGCTCGCAGTAGATCTTCAATCGGGTAAGCCTCCTAACTCATCTTATGCTGATTTGGATAAAACCGGTCCGCGTAAACCGAAGACGAAACCCCATGCGGCGCATACGCCTCTTTTGCGACGTGTGCGGCGCGAGAAGCGGAAACCCCGGTCCTTGTCACGGCTGATGATCATTTTTTCATCCGATGCAACAGGCGCTCGTAATCCCGCTTATAGAGCGCGTTCTTGGGGTCAAGCATGTAGGCCGCGCGGTATTCCTCCAGAGCCTGCCGCCGGTCGCCTTTCTGCTCCAATGCGAACCCGAGGCCGAAGTGCGCTCCTGCAAGATTCGGGTTCAGGCGCAGGGCCTCCCGTTCTTCTGCGATCTCCCCGTCCCAGTCGCCCTTGACCCCAACCGCTAACCCGAGGTCGGCGTGGGCCGCGTCATTGTTGGGATTTAGGCGTAGCGCCTCGCGCTGCTCCGCGATGTCACCATCCCAGTCGCCCTTGTTCCCGAGCGCCACGCCGAGGTTGACGTGCGCCAAGTCAAGATTCGGGTTCAGGCGCAGCGCCTCGCGGTATTCCGCCATCGCACCGTCCCGGTCGCCCTTGATTCCGAGCGTGACGCCGAGGTTGTTGTGCGCCAAGTCATTATTGGGATTCAAGCGCAGCGCCTCGCGTTCTTCCGCCATCGCACCATCCCAGTCGGCCTTACTGCCCATCGCATACCCAAGACTGTAGTGGGCCATATCGTTGTTGGGGCTTAAACGGACGGCTTCGCGGGCTTCCGCCAGCGCTTCATCGACTTTCCGCTGCCTGTTCAGGGCACGGGACAATGCGACACGCAAGTCGGAATTCTGGGGATCGAGCAAAACTGCCGCCCGGTACTCGGCCTCAGCAGCCGTGTATTGGCTCTTCTGAAAGGATTCCGCTCCGCGGGCCGCATGTTGACGAAGCTCAGCCTGCTTTGCCTCCGCGGCCTTCAGTTCAGCCTCCTTGGCCTCAGCCGCCGGCGTAACGCTCACGGGCTTCGTCACCTTGGCGCTCTTGAGCGCGCTAATTAGTTCGTCCTCGCCACCAGCCAAGCGGACTTCCTGAAGGTAGTCATCCGTGGGCTCAAAATCGACTCCACGTTCCTGGACCAACATGGTGACTCGGTGGCTCGGCACTTGGCCCACCAGCAGGGCGAAAACCTGCACCTGGTTAATCGGCTTCTTTGCGCTCGTTGGCTCGGGGGGCTTGGCGGCGCGCAGCGGCTTAAGAAATGCCTCGCTCGCGCCTGCGGCCTTGAGGGTTTGGATAAAGTCCTCCGCCGGGGCGAAGTCAATCCCGCGCTGCTCGATCAGCTTCGCGCCCGACTCGTCTCCGAATCCGTCCCGCACCATGTTGCTGACCTGCACCTCGGTAAAGCACTTCTGCTGCGCCCAGACAGTAGGAATGGGGGGCAATGCCACGGCCAGCATCAAGAGAAGGACGAGCGACCGGAGTCTCATTGGAGTCTCCCTAAGCAGGAATGCATCTGGCGATCTGCGGGTATTCTACCACCGTTGGCACGCGCGGAACTGAAGAGCGAGTAGCGCGGACCTGTTTTGTAGGTCCGCGGCACTTGGGCACGGTCGGTGAGAAGAGCCGCCCCGATGAATCGGGGCGTTACCCGGCTTTGACTTTTGCGTTTTGCCTTTTGCGTTTTGACTTTCCTTTGCGGCTCTGTCGCCCAGCGCTACCACCTTTGCTACAGCCCCGCCGGATTATCCAGCCAATAGATGGTTAATCCGGACAGCAGCTTGGGATAGAAGTCAGTGGATTTCTGCGGCATCGGGCAGTCGGCGAGGGCGTTTTCGTGAACGGCTTCGACGGGTGTGGGATTGAGCAAGAATGCGATCTGTCCTCTACCCTTGTCTACCCCTTCGCAGGCAAGAACCGTCTCGCGAAAGTACGACAGATTCTTTTCCTCGCGCACGGCTTGCGCACTGATGCCCTGCAGGCGTTCCAGCACCAGCCGGTGCAGCAGGACGACGTCGAGCCGGCGCAGCGTGGGAGCAAGGTCCGCGAGCGCATAGTCGAGTTCAAAATCCGGACGCAAGCGCAGCAAGGCGAGTTTACCCGGACCCGCATAGGCGCCCATTGCCGGCCGCTCGCGTCCCGCCGCCGTGAGCCTGGGGAGGAATTGCGCTGTCCACTCGCTTGCCGGTCCCTTCACGGCAACATCTTCCCAGTCGAAAATCGCGCGCGCGTCGGCGGCGAATTTGGCCCAGTCGAAGTTCGCCAGGCTGTGCGCCAGCCGGTGCGTGGGCAGGATGGTGAGTCCGTCGGTTTCCATGCGGATGAACGTCATCATTACATATTCCGCGCGACCGTCCTCCCCACCCATCTCCCGGCAGTAGTTGCGATAGGCGAGCGCCGTTTCGTAGCGATGATGGCCGTCCGCGATCACCAACCGCCTGTCACCTATGGCCGTTGTCACCCCGGCAATGATCTTGGGATCGGCGATGCGCCAAGCGGTGTGCCGCGTGCCATACTCATCCGTAACCTGCTCCCAGGGCTGCCCCGCCGCGGGCGCCGCCAACAGGCTTTCAACCGCCCCGGTGGGGTCGCTGTAAAGCATGAAGATCTGGCCATAGTGCGCGCGCGTGGCCTTCAGCAATTCCAGGCGATCGGCTTTGGGGCCGGAAAGCGTCTCCTCGTGGCGATGCACCACGCGCGCCGAGTAGTCCTCCAGGCGCAGCAAAGCGATAAAACCGCGCCGTTCCTTGCGCCGGCCGCGCTGCCCGGGGACTTCGTATTCCTGGTGATAGGGATAAATGGCCGGCTCATGCTGGGAGACCAGCACACCGCCTTTAATCCACGCCTGGAAGTCTCGCGCCGCGCGCACGTAGACGTTGTCCTCGGGCCCGTCATCCGGCAGCGCGCGTCCGCGAATGATGCGCACCAGGTTGTACGGGCTCAAGTCGTAGTAACGCGCCTGCATCTCGGGAGAAATCTTGTCGTAAGGCTGGGTTACGACCGCACCGAGGTCGGGAATTTTCCGAGGGTCGTAACGAAGTGCGCGAAAAGGGCGTATCTCTGCCATGTGCCTCACTTCCAGCCGGGATGTCTACGGAAATTTAAAGCTACCATACCGCCTGCGGTGCGTCGAGGTTTGTGTGCCCGCGGGGCAAATGGCAGACCTGTACATAGGCGAATCTGTGCCAGCTCTCTCGCTCAAAAATAGAAAACCCGCGCATTCGCGCGGGTTTTTCTATGCTAAGGTTTTCTCGATGGAAGCTATTTACCCTCGTCCACCTCAACCAGGACGGCAGGGATATCCTCCTTCATCCACCATCAAAAACTAGATTCATTCTCTGCCGATTCTCCAAAGATGTCAAGCCCTTTGTGTACAACCCTACTCTGCGTGCTTCACCTCTCGAGGAGTCCATGCTGCCAACAACTTCAGCAAGTCTTTGTGCTCTTCAACGTGAAATGCCGTGACGAAGCCCAGCTTTCGTGATCTATTCGACTCTACGAGCACCAGAAAGTACTGGGTGTACTTGGGCTCATCGGCGCCTATGATTGTCTGCCCAACGTAGGCCAAATTCGGCTTTCCGAACCGACCCCTCCCCGGCTCTTCATATATCTCGGTGCTGTTGATTAGAACTTGCTTTATCCACGGAAGCCTCTTCCCCCTGCTCGTTTGGAAAAACTCAGGGGCAACGGTGTGGCCCCCTGCCATATCCTTGTAAAGGTGTCTCACGCCGTACTTCCAAATATCTATCCGTTGGCCCAGCTTGTCGTAAACTGCGCCGACGATTGAGTTGTTGTAGTAGTCCAAGGCGGTAGGCTCATCGACTCCGGCGAGGAACTGTGCGAGGTGCCCGTCGCACGCGAAGCGGTAGCAGTTTCGATGATGGAAAAGCAGGGTCCTAACCACCTTTATCAGGGTGTGTTTTTTCAGTACGCCGGAGCCTTCTTTTTTCAGTTTGTGGTCAACCAACTCCAAGAGATCTTTGAGCAGCTCCCGGGCTGCCTGATTCTCCCGGGTCAGCATCGCCACTTCGAGGACCCAGCGAAGTGCATCCTCAGGCAGTATCTCCACTTGGCGGCATACTGACAGCGTGGCCTGTATTTGGTCAGGCGGTAGGCCCGGAATCTGTTGTAAGAGCCTGTCGAAAGCAAGCAGTGCCTTCTCTTCCAATTGGAAGCCTCGACTCTCAAGAACGCCAAATAACCAGTGCGCCATTCTACTTCGTCGTTTCCTGAATGGCAAGAACGCGGATCTTAACCGCCGCCTCAGGAATAACCGCAGACACGAAGAAGAAGCGTGGGCTACTTCCTTGTTGGGTCGAGGCCCCCCATCCTCCTCCCTCATCCCCGATGACGTAGTGGCCAATCCACGCTAGAATGAAAGGTTAGGAAATTACAGCCGTCGCTGTCGCCAGTTGCTCGCCGCGTGCGCCATCGCGCTGAGCACACAATCTCTATGGAAAGGCTGCGCACATGGCTGAACTGCGTTTGGATCCCTTTACTCGGCGCTGGGTGGTTACGGGCAAGCGCCCGGTTATGACGGATATTCACGATGAAGGCGGGGTTTGCCCCTTTTGCCCCGGAAACGAGCATCTGACCCCCCACGCCATCCGCGAGTACCGTGACTCCGCCGGCGCGTGGATGGCCCGGGTGTTTCACGATCGTGCCCCGCTGTTCCGCGTGGAAGGCGGCACGGACCGCCGGGCCGAGGGCATGTTCGACCGCATGAACACCGTTGGCGCACATGAAATTGTTGTGGAGACTCCGGTGCATGGCATGACGCTGGCGCAGCTTTCCGAACAACACATTGGGCACGTGCTGGAACTTTTCCGCGACCGTATCCTCGACCTCAAGCAGGATCGCCGCCTCCGTTACGTCTCGGTTTTCAAGGATCAGCATCCGCCCTCTCCGACACTGCAAGGGCACGCTTATTCTCAGGTGCTGGGAACGCCGGTTTTGCCGCAACTGCTGGAGATTGAACTTCGCTGGAGCCGGGCGCATTTCCTGAAGCGCGAGCGGTGCATCTACTGTGACGCGTTGCAGCAGGGGCTGCGCGAGGAGAAGCGCCTGGTGGATCAGAACGAGGATTTCGTAGCTTTCTGCCCCTTTGGTTCGCGCTGCTCCTACGAACTCTGGGTGGCTCCCGTCCGCCATTCCTCCTCGTTCGAGAACGATTTGAAGGAACCGGGGCGAGTGGCAGCGCTCGCGCCCTTTCTCAAGGCCTGCCTCCAGCGTGTGGAAAAGGTTTCGCAATCCCTCCACCTGGTTATCCACACCGAGCCGAATTTGCACGCGTGGAAACCCACCAAAGAGTGGTGGAAAACCGTGCCGGATGATTATCACTGGCACATCGAAATTCAACCGGACGTGGAGGGACGGCGGCGCTTCCTGGGTACCGAGGGCTTCCACTTCAACCCCATTCCGGCGGAGCAGGCCGCTCTGGTTTTACGCGCGCTTGAGCCCGGCGTCGAGCCACTACCCGCAGCTTAAATATGGACAACCCCGTGACTTCAGACTGGAAACAAGTTCGGCTGTTGGTTTTTGACCTTGACGGCACCCTGGTGGACAGCAAGCAGGACCTGGCATTGAGCGTCAACGCCATGCGGACGGAGATGGGGCTGGCTCCCTTGCCGCATGATTTAATTGCCTCCTACGTCGGCCACGGCGTCACGCTGTTGGTGCGCCGCTCGCTGGGAACACAGGCCACCGGCGAGAATGTCGAAAAAGGGTTAGCATTCTTTCTGGCTTACTACCGCGACCATATGCTCGATCACACGTCTCTTTATCCAGGAGTGGCCGAGGCGCTCGAGAAACTCGCCGACCGCAAAATGGCGGTGTTGACGAACAAACCCGTCCATTTCAGCCGCGAGATGCTGACACGGCTCGGGTTCGCGTCCTACTTCGCCTACATCTACGGGGGCAACAGCTTTCCGCAAAAAAAACCCGATCCCATCGGCTTGCACAAATTGATGGAAGACCTGCAAATTTCCGCCCGCGAGACTCTCATGGTCGGCGATTCTGATACCGACGTGCTCACCGGGCGGAACGCCGGCGTGTGGACCTGCGGCGTCACCTACGGATTCGGGGCACACACGCTGCAAAAGGTTTCTCCGGATCTGGTGATTGACGATATGCGGGAGCTCCCTCCGTTGCTGAACGGCCACCGCAAAGTGTGACGCCGGGAGAGGATTGTACGATTTTCGCGGCGGGGTGGAGCGCGCCGGAAGGGCGGGGCTTCAGCCCCGCCGAAATCGCGGCTCCTGCCCTTTGTTCGTCCCGCGCCCCGTGCAGCCCCGATGCATCGGGACTGCTCGGGGCGCGGGACAGGGGAATAATAGGCATGTCTTGGGTCGGCGGGGCTAAAGCCCCGCCCTTCCAGGCCCGTGGCGAGATATCAGCGCTGGCCGTGTGAGCCGGACGCTCCAACTTGTCCTGAGACTTTCGCATCCAACCTTAGACGGAAATTCCGATGACGAATGTAGTGGAAGCGATCCGGCGGGCGACGTCCAGTAAACCGATGATGAAGAAACATCCTGTCCGGTCTTACGCCGGCGCGCTATGTTTGTGGGCGGGCCTTTGCCTGTTGCCCGGGGTTTCAGGGTTTTCCCAGCAGCAGCCGGTGAAACCGCAAAAGGAAGGGGCGACGGGTCCTGCGCCTGCGGTGGCGGGCGACAAGCAGGATCAACCTCTTCCCGGTGATTGGGGTCCGGAGCTACTTTACGGTATCCTCAGCTCGCCGAACGAGGAGGCGCAATACGGGTTGCTGCGCGCGACGTTTGCCGCGGGGCCCGCCATTATTCCGCAGCTCGCCGCGGCGCTGAAGGACGATCGCACGGCCGAGTACGCGGCGCAGTCGTTGGCCTATATCGGGGGCGATCAGGCGCTGCCCATCCTGTGGAAACTGCTTTCCGATCCTCGCGACCTCAATTTGCGGCGCTTCACCTATGGCGCGCTCGCCGAATTCGATTCGCCCCAAGCCACCGACATCCTCTTCGACGCCATCAACAAATCCGACGACGAACCCGACCGCACCGTGACGGAAGCCGCGTTGATTGCTCTTACCGTGCGCACCGATACGACTCTGCTTCCGCGGCTTCTCGCCGCGGAGAAAAAGCTCCAGGACGTCGTCATTCGCGACGACCTGGGCAACGCCCGCGCGGTCATTGAAGAGCGTGCGAAGTACCTGGCGTCGCCGGAGGGGAAGAAATCCGGTGGCTCGATCGAGTCCGCGGTGCGAACATATTTCATTCCGGCGCTGGAACCGCCACCCGCCCCGGAAACCGGGGCCGCCTCTCCCGCCAAGAAGAGTGTTGGGAAATCACCCGCCGCACCCTCACTGGGGCAACCGCGGCCGCTGGTTACGGTCGATGTCCGCAGCGTCACCCTTTCGCCCGACAAAAACCGCGCCCTGGCGCGGGTGGTCTTCGAGGACCCCACGGCGATGGCGTACTATGATTTCATCCTGCAAAAACGCTTCGGTGATTGGACGCTCGCCAGCGTCTGGCTGGGACCTGAGGTGGAAAAGCCGGTAAACGGGCCTCGGGGCACGGGACTCGGGACACGGGACTCGGGACCCGAGGCCGCGCATTAGGAATACGGGCAATACTACGATTTGTGGAGTTAGAAAGGGCCGATTCGCAACCTGCCGCAAGTCGGGCGCGAATCCCGTATCCCGTGTTCCGTGCCCCGTATCCCGAGTCCCTTGTCCCGAATCCCAAATCTTATGCGCCACGTCATCGTTGGAACGGCCGGCCACATTGATCACGGGAAGTCGGCGCTGGTTTTGGCGCTCACCGGCACCGACCCCGACCGCTGGGAGGAAGAGAAGCGCCGCGGCATTACCATCGATCTAGGGTTTGCTCATCTGGATTTGGGCGAGGATCTGCGCATTGGATTCATCGACGTCCCCGGTCACGAGCGCTTTGTGAAGAACATGCTGGCGGGCGTGGGCGGCATCGATCTCGTCATGTTGATCGTCGCCGGTGACGAGTCCATCAAACCTCAGACGCGCGAGCACTTCGACATCTGCAAGTTGCTGGGAATTCGCCGCGGCCTGATCGTCATCACTAAGTCCGACTTGGTGGAGCGCGAGGTGCTGGACTTGGTGCGCCTGGAGGTGCAGGAATTCGTCGCGGGTTCGTTCCTGGGGGGTGCACCGATGGTGGCCGTCAGCGCACGCACCGGCGAAGGGTTGGATGAACTTAAGAATGAATTGCGGCGGCTGAGCCTGGAGGCGCCTCCCAAACCCGCCGATCTGCCCTTTCGGCTCCCCATCGACCGCTCATTCGTGATGAAGGGATTTGGAGCGGTCGTCACCGGGACGCTGATCACGGGGACAGTAGAGAAGGAAGCCGAAGTTGAAATTTTCCCCCTGGGAAAGCGCGCGCGCGTACGCGGCATCGAGGTCTACAACGCCCCCGCCGACCGCGCCACCGCTGGCCAGCGAACGGCTCTCAACTTGGCGGGAACGGAGGCCCGGCAGATTACCCGCGGCATGGTGCTGGCCGCCCCCGGCCTGTTCCAGCCCACCACCTCCCTGGATTGCACCCTGAGCCTTCTGCCCAGCGCCCGGCCCCTGAAGAATCATGCGCAGGTGCATTTCCACTGCGGGACAGCGGAGATGCTGGCGCGCGTCGTCCTGTTGGAAAACAAAGAAATGAAACCGGGAGCAACCGGATTTGTGCAGCTTCGCCTGTCAGAGCCAGGTTTGTTTGTGCCGGGTGACCGCTTCATCATCCGGCAATTCTCCCCCGTCACCACGATCGGCGGCGGCGGCGTACTACACAATGCCCCTTCCAAGCACCGCCCCGGCGATCCTGCCACGCTCAAATCTCTGCGCGTATTGGAACGCGGAGAACCGGAAGCGCGGCTCGAACTCCTGGCGCAGTGGGCGGGTGAAGCTACTCCCGCGGATCTTGCGGCCCGCACGGGCTGGAATCCTGCGGACGTTCTCCGGGTGGCAAAATCCCTCGCAACCCAGAAGCGTCTGGTGCTCCTCGGGCAACCACCCAGCCTGCTCGTCCACGCGGCGCACTTCGAGCGATTGGCGGAGCTCCTCCTCGAGCAGCTCGAAAAGTTTCATGCGGCCAATCCGCTGGTGGCCGGGCTGCCCAAGGAGGAGCTGCGGGCCAAGCTGAGCGCCGGCGGGGCGGCGCACACTATCCCCTCGCCGACACTCCTCAACGCTCTGCTGCAATCCCTGACCATCCAGGGCAAAATCGACGTGCAAGGTGAGACGGTTCGTTTGGGCGGCCGTACCATTCAACTGTCCGCGGAGGAAATCGCGGCGCGCGATCAAATCGCCGCGGCCTTTGAAAAGGCTGGATTGGCCGTGCCCAGCGCGCGGGAAGTGCTGGTGAACCTGCGCCTCGACCGGGCGCGCGCCGAAAAATTGCTGAGGATGCTCGTGAAGGAAAACGTCCTGCACAAAGTTACGGAGGACCTGATCTTCCACCAGGCGGCGCTGCGCGAGCTTCGCGAGATCCTGGCGCGCCGCAAAGCACAGAACCCCCGCCTGGGGGTAACGGACTTTAAGGAGCTGACCGGCCTTTCCCGCAAGTACGCTATCCCGCTGCTCGAATACCTCGATCGTGAGCGCGTGACGCGCCGCGAAGGGGGCGAGCGAATTATTCTCTGAGGGGAGGAGTTAGAAGTTAGAAGTTAGAAGCTAGAAGTCAGGAGTCAGGAGTCAGAATAAAGCAGTAGGTGGGGTTTCCCGTCTTCTGACTCCTGGATTCTAACTTCTAACTCCTAGCTCCTAACTTCTGTCTCCAAGCGTCTTGAGAAGTCCATAGAGCAGAGGAACTGGAAGGCCGACTACATTGAAATAACAGCCGGAAATGTGGGTGACGAACTTGGAGGCCAACCCTTGAATGGCATAAGCGCCGGCTTTGCCGAAGGGCTCCTCACTGGCCACGTAGCCGCGAATATCATCGTCGCTTAGCTCGCAGAAAGTTACAAAGGTGGATTCGTGGTCGAGCGCTTCAATTTTGTCGGGGGCCCTGACCAGGCAGATGGCGGTAACGACCTTGTGCGTCTGGCCGGAGAGCAAACGGAGCATGCGGGCGGCATCGAAGGGTCCGCTGGGCTTTCCCAGAATCAAACCGTTGATCGTAACAATCGTATCCGCTCCCAAAACCAGGCAGGCGGAGGGCGAGCGGGCGGCCACACGCAGCGCCTTGGCGCGGGCAACGCGCTGGCCGTAATCTTCCGGAAGTTCTCCCGGAATCGGCAGCCCCTCATCGACGCCGCTGGGAATAACCTCGAAATCGAAGCCGGCGTTGCGAAGCAACTCGATTCGACGCGGGGAATGGGAGGCGAGAAGCAACTTCATGCGTGTCGTATTATAAAAATGTCACTGGCCCATCTCAAGCCATTTCC
>JBEKAD010000037.1:0-15130 GCA_050018435.1 Terriglobia bacterium | reverse complement strand
CCGCAGACAATTCCACTCGGATTGCCTCCCATCGGATTGCGCAGAGCGAAGCTCTGCGATTCCATGCCGGATTGTCGATTCGGATTGCGCAGAGCGAAGCTCTGCGATTCCATGGCCGCAGAGCTTTGCTCTGCGCAATCCGGGGGGGCAATCCGGGGGCGCGATCCCGGCGGCCGCAGAGCTTTGCTCTGCGCAAACCGGGGGGCAAAACCGGGGCGTCGCAATCCGGGCGCAATCAATCCGGGGGGCAATCCGGCAAACCAAAACATTGGCCTTGCGCTGAGCGCACCGCCGCGTATACTGCATCACCATGCCACCCCGAGGACGCTATTTTCCGCCTGGACAATTGCAGTTCATCACCGACAGCACCTATCGCCGCACCAGGCTTTTCGACAGCCCGCGCTTCCGCTCCACCTTCGTCGAGGTTCTGGGCCGGCTTCGGCAAGAAATGGGCTTCCTGCTGATGGGATGGGTTTTGATGCCCGAGCACTATCACCTTCTCTTCCGGCCCGAACCCGCCGAGCGTACCAGCGAGATCATGCAAGAGCTGAACAAGCAGACGGCGCAAGCAATTCTGGAAACTCTCCGCGGGTCTCAACAGCATGCCTGGTGCCGGAGGACGCTGGCGAATTTACGCCTCCCCTCCACGGTTCACAGCGACGCGCGCTATCGCGTCTGGCAGCGCCGCTTCTATCCCTTTAATGTTTATAGTGAGAAGAAGTACCAGGAGAAATTGGATTACATGCACTACAACCCCGTCACTCGGGGTTTGGTGGCCTCACCCGATCAGTGGCTGTGGTCGAGTTTCAGGTTCTACTATCTGAATGATTCCTCGATTCTGCGCATGGACCGGCTGGAGTAGGGCTCGGATTGCCCCCCCTCGGATTGCCCCCCCTCGGATTGCGCAGAGCGAAGCTCTGCGAATCCATGACCGCGAATCCACGGCGAAGCTACGGTCGCAGAGCTTTGCCATTCAAATTGCCTCCCTTCGGATCGCCTCCCTTCGGATCGCCTCCCTTCGGATTGCGCAGAGCGAAGCTCTGCGAATCGATGGCCGCGAATCCACGGCGAAGCTACGGCCGCAGAGCCTCTCTCTGCGCAATCCGGGTGGGGGCGCAACCCGAAGGGGCGAGCCGGCGATTCAAAGACGCAGAGCTTTGCTCTGCGCAATCCGGGTGGTGGGGCGCAATCCGAGGGGCGCAATCCGGGGCAATCCGGCAATCCAAAGCTGCGCGCACAAAAAAAGGGGCCAGGCGGAAGCCCGGCCCCTTGGAGGTGGCGGTGGCCACGCAGAGATTTGCTCTGCGCCAGCCAGCCCGTCGGCTGACGGGTTAGAATTTAATCTGCAAAGACATCTCGATCACCCGGGGATCGGACAGCGGAGTGTTGCTGCTGGGATATCCGACCGACCCGAAGGTAGAAGATGAGCCGCCATTGTCCATGTTCGTGAACCATTCTGTGCTGTTGAAGGCGTTGATGAAGTCGGCACGGTAGGTGAGCTGCCACTTCTCTTTGATCGTTGTCTCCTTCTTAATGCTCGCGTCCGTCCGGTGGATTCCCGTATAGCGAACATCGTGATAGTACGGAGACCACGTGATCAGTTGGTTTGGCACCGTCTGTTGCCAGGCGGCGGCGGAATCGTTCTTGCACGTGGAAGCGACAAGTGTGGGTGTTGAAGTTACTCCCGTCGATGCATTGTATACAGCCGCTGTCTCCGTGCAGGTGTTAATCCAGTGCGTTATCGACTGATTGGCGGGTCTTCTCGAGGCTCCGGTGGGCTGAAGCCAACCATCCCCCCCGCCATAATTCGGGTTGGGCAAGGGGAAGCCATCGTGGATCATCGGTGTGATACTGAGCGACCAACCGGAAACTACCCGGCTGAGCACGGGGTTTGTCGAGTTGAGGAATTTCTTCCCCGGCCCAAAGGGCGCAAAGTAAGCAAAGTTGAGGTTGAACACCCTCGGGGTGTCATACGGGGCAATGGTCTGCTGGGGATAGGTGTCTGACGAGTTCAGGAACCCCGTAGCCTGTAACGTCTTCGACCACGTAAAGTTGGCGCTGAATTCCAGCCCATACCCCAGCCGCTTGTTCACGGCGAGCTGGAGGCTGTGGTAATGCGACGTCCCGATGGGCGTGTAGTACTGGGTGATCCCGCCGAACTGCGGATAGGGCTCCGCCAACGTCGATTGCGCAATCGTCGAGTTGAAGTAGCCAGAGTTATTGCCCTTGAAATAGCTGTAGTAGGGTGACGTGGCGGGGAGGTTCAAGAAGGGATTTGCAACTTGCGTACCCAGGTACGCTGTTTCCGTTGCCAAGCCCTGAGGTGATTGGTCCTTGATATACGATCTGGGGACAAAATTCAGGGGCTGGTTGACGTTCAGCCGTTTGGAATCGCTGCCCACATAGCCCAAGCTGAACAGCCAGTCGCGCCCGAGGGATTTCTGGACCTCCAGCGAGTACTGCATGGTACGCGGGATGTCCATGTTCGGATTGGGGACATTAAGGCCCGCCCCGACGTTAGTCGCCAACCCCCAACTGTTCCCGGCTATGGCCGGCAGGCCGGCCGGGAAGGGATTGGCGAAGGTGTAGGCAGGGTTGGGTATGCCGGGCGAAACGGTAGAGTTAAAGCTGGGCGACACATTGTATCCCGGCGCGGCACCGACATATTCGATCCGCTGCGCGTAGACGATGCCGAAGCCGCCTCGCACCACCATGTCGTGTCCCAAGGCATAGGCGAAGCCAAAGCGCGGCCCGAAGTTGTCGTACTTGGGATGGAAGATGCCAGCGGGGGCGTTGTTGGCGCCGGCGAAGGTCGGACCGCCCACCAGCGCGAAGCCGGGAATAGCTAATGGACTCGCACAGGTGGTGCAGAAGCCGTTGAGAAGCCGGTTGTATTTGTCATATGCGGGACCCTCATAATCCCAGCGCAGACCGAAATTCAGAGTGAGTTTGCGCGTGGCATGGTAATCATCCTGGACAAAAAACGAGTGCTCTTTCACAAACACCAATGGCCAGGCCGGAACGTTAATCGTCGCGGAAGCCGGGTATCCCAGTTCGAAATCCGCCAGACCGTAACCGGTCGAGCCCACGGAACCGTACGGGTTCTGATCGGTGAAATAGCCGGTGAAGGTGAAAGCGCCGTTATTATTGCCCGGACCCTCGCTGTATTCGCCGAGCACGAAGTTCTGGTAACCCACCCGCATATTGTGCTTGCCGGAGGTGTGGGCCAACACCAGCTCCGTGGTCCAGATGTCGGAGGCCGTATAACTCGGGGGGCTACTCCCAGCACCGTTCTGTCCTGTCCACCGCATCTGGGGGAAGGTGTGGAACGCCTCGGCCCCGAACGTGGAACTGAATCCCAACGTCGTCGGGTCAATGGCCACACCAATTCCATCGCCACCCCCACTGGGGTAACGGTCCATGCCGGTGCGGAATTCCAGCACGGTAGTGGGGTTGAACGTGTGCGTAACCTGTAAAGCGTATGCCTGGTTGCCACGGAACAGGGGGTTATTGCCGCTGGTCTCGGCGAGGTTAACCGCGGCCACCGTTGAGTAGACGTAGCTGCGCTCTTCGATCAAGTCATTCTTGGCAAACCGGAAGAACGCATGCGTCCTATCCGAGAAATTCCAATCGATTCGTCCATGTTCCTGAGGGAAGTAGTCCAAAAACTTCCGGTCGGTGGGGCCCGTTATGTCGTTCCCCGCAAAGGTACCGCAGATTCCGCCCGGGGCATTGGTGATACCTGCGGATGTACATTGGGCCGCAGACCCACTTCCCGGGGCGTTGGGCGGCGGCACGATGGCCAGCACTTTGGCCGCAATGGGATTGATGTGCAAGATCACGTTGTTCGCGACCAGCGGTCCCGAAGTTGACCGGCACGCCGTCGAGCCATTGGTCAAGCAAGTGCCTGTGGTGCTGGGATCATAAAGGGTGACCTGCGAACCGCCCGTAGTGTTCAACAGGCCGTTGAAATTGCCTTGTGCTTCCGCCGCCGTGGGCACGTTGACAATGAACGGGTCCCGTTGAATCTGCCAGATCATGCCGTAGCCCGCATAGACAAAAATCTTGTCCTTGCGGAGCGCTCCGCCGATCTCGCCGCCATACATGTTGATGTGCCAGGGAAGGCGGCCCGTGCCGGCGACTTTGCTGGCATAGTCTTCGGCATTGAAGATGGTGTTCTGAAGGTAATCGTAGCCATGACCGTGCCAGGTGTTCGAACCACTCTTGGTGATGGTATTGATGTGGCCACCCGTGCTCCAGCCGTACTGGGCATCGTACAACGTGCCCACCACGGTCACCTGGTCCACGGTAGCCGCAATCGGGTTGTATCCTGTCCCGTTCCCGCCCCGGTTGATGGAGATTCCATCCACCATCGTTTGGTTGCCGCTGGTCTGGCCCGTCTCGGCGGAGGCCACGCTTGTATTGCCCTGCCCGGACTGGCCGCCGTTGATGTTTTCAGCTTGGGTTCCGGCGTTGTCCCAGGGCCGAATCTTTTGCACTCCGGCCACGAGAACTACGCCCGGAGTGAACCAGGTGGTCACAATCGTGTTCTGACCGCGGAAGACCTCCGGGTCCAGCCGGACGTTGGAAATGGTCGCGGTCCGGTCGCCGGATTCCGTATTTACCATCTGCGCGTTGGCCGTCACACTGATGGACTGGGTCACCGCGCCGAGTTGCAGAGTAATGTCAATCACCGCCTTTTGCGCGGTGGACAGCGTTATTCCCTGTTGAACGTATTTCTTGAACCCTTGCTTCTCTACGGTGAGGGTGTAGCTCCCGATCAGTACAAAGGGGAGTTGATAAATACCGGCACTGTCCGATGCCGTCGGGTAGACCGCCCCTGTCAGGGTGGAGGTCAATTTTATGTTGGCCCCACTGATCACTGCTCCGGAGGGGTCAATAACGTGTCCTGTGACGCTTGCTCCAACCTGCTGCGCGAACAGTGGCAGCGGGAGAAAAGCGAGGAGCAAAAGAATTGGTGCGATTCTCTTTATCACTGTTATCCTCCTCATTAAAGTTTCATTGTGACCCAAGACCCAACGCCAATGTGGCAAGAAATCATGTGAAAGCTTAACCATGCACCGCCATCGATGCCGCTTGCAATCCTGCGGTATTCCTTCCTACGCATCTGCCCGCGCTGGACGGTAAAATAATTTCGTCCCGGATAAAGGCGCCGTCACGCGCTACAGATCGGTGGCGCATCCCTTCTTCTCTTCCTCCATTCATGAAGGCCGATCAAGAACTTCGCGTTACATGAATGTTTTTTGTTCATTCCCTTTCCGGCCCATTTGTAGGGGCACGCCATGGCGTGTCCCTGCGGTATCGTACTCATGCGTTTCGACAAAGCGCGGCCCCAAGGGAGACAAGACTTCTCCTCCGGGAAAAGGACTGCGGACTGGCATTCTTGGAGCGCCCATGCTCGGCGTATTCCTTCGTGTCATGGCGCAATCTATCTAGGAGTGTGGACCAACCAGACGGACGCAAGTCTTCAGTAAATCGAACTCAGTACATCCTCCCGGGGAAGAAATGCAGCTTCCTCACCGAGGGAAATCCTCAACGATTCACAATAGCAGCGTGCAACAACATATTACGAAACAAGAAGCAGTATTAAATCGTCTTTCTGAAATGTCAAGAGTTTTTTTATACGCTTATATATGTTTGGATGAAGCGCCATATTGCCCGATATTCTTGACTCCTATCAATTCGCTTCTTTGATCCAGTGATGGTCGGCATTCCTACCGCCAGTTGCCAACAGCAATCACCTTACTGCGAAAAGCCGCCCACGGAAGCTAGTGCGAAGTTTCAGAAATGAGCGACACTATTTGTGGCTGGGCGGAAGGACGGGGCGGCGCCTGTCCCGACTTGTCGGGAGCCCCGTCGTAGAACTCAGGTTGATTTTAGGGGCTTTAGCCCCTGAGGCGACGCGGCTTCAGGGCCTGAAGGCCCGTTCAACCCTCAGCTCAGGGGCGGCGGGGCTAAAGCCCCGCCCTTCCGGGAGCCATAAATAATCGTGCTTATTAGTGCAATTAGGCACCCGATTGGAACCCCTGTATTCCTGAAATGAACAAAAAACATTCACGTAACGCGGATTTCTTGTTCCCCCTTTATGATATGGAGAAATGGAGTTTTTCTACGATATCTCATAGTGCAGATGGGGCGCGACGAGATGACGGGAAATTCGCTGATTCGGATTCAGACACTTACAACAGTTTTTTCCCCGGGAGTTTGGACATAGGTTTGCGAGTACTTTAGGTCATCCAAGAGGGACACAATTTCGGCGGCGGGGAAGAGGCCCAAGACTTGACAATCAAAGGTGCGAACCTTAACAGGTTCCAGTTTAGATTTCGACGCGAGAGGGCCGAACGCGCCGGGAAGATTGCAAGCGAAAATGCCGGCTCCTGCTCATTCCGCCAGCAGGATGCCGGAGGGGTTTTCGAGGGCGGATGCTTTTATTTATGTGCTAGATACGAGTCCAAGAGATGATGCGGGTTTCATCCGGGAGGGGATCCCGGTCAAACTCAGACCGAAAAGGAGCGTTGAGGGCATGAATATGAAAATTTCTCACAGGTGGTTTGTAAGTCTACTTCTGGCCTTTGCAGTCGTGGGGCTGAGCCTCAGTTTAGTTCCGACCGCCCGGGCCCAGTCCACCACAGACGGCGCCATTAACGGCACAATCTATGACCAGACCGGCGCAGTGATACCGGGCGCCTCGGTCGTCGTTCACAATAACGGAACCAATCTTGACCAGACCCGGGAAACGGATGCTTCGGGTTTCTATATTGCGACGAAGCTGACGCCCGCCGTTTACACGGTCACGGTTACCGCCAAGGGCTTCGAGACGTTTAAGGCGGAGCAGGTCATCGTTACGGTGGGCAGCGTCACCAATGTTTCTCCGCATTTGACGATCGGGGCAACGGCGCAAACCGTGACCATCTCTGGTGTGGCGCCGCAGGTCAATACCACCTCGGCGGACTTTGCGAATACGCTCAACCAGACGGCCATCGCCAACTTGCCAATCCAGCGCCCGCGCTGGTCCAACTTCGCCCTGCTGACCCCTGGTGTGGTCAATGACTCGAATGGCTTTGGCCTTTTGAGCTTCCGGGGAATCAGCACCATCTTGAACAACAACACCATTGACGGGGCGGACAATAATCAAGCCTTCTTCTCCGAAGAGCGCGGGCGGACGCGCGTCAGCTATTCCAGCACGGAAGTGTCCATCCAGGAATTCCAGGTGAACACCTCGAACTACTCCGCCGAGTATGGCCGCGCCGCCGGCGGTGTGGTGAACACCGTGACCAAGAGCGGAACCAACAACTTCCACGGGGAACTCTTCTACAAGAACCGTGAAAACGGCTGGGCTTCGCGCAACCCCTTTGCCACCATCACTGAACCCACCGCTTCGGGGGGATATGCGCCCCAGCCTTTCAAGCCTAAGGATTATTGGGACATGTGGGGGCTGGGAATCGGCGGGCCGATCATCAAGGACAAACTCTTCTTCTTCTTTGCTTACGATGGGTTCTACCGTAACTTTCCCGGAAACGCCGTGGCCAGCAGCCCCAGCATCTTCCTGGCGCAGCCTGTATCGGCAGCCACTTTCGCGGGTGCGGGGGGCACGTGCACTGCCAAGAACAACACCAGCGCCGGCGCGGTTGCAGGCGTCACCTCCAGCAACAGCATATTCGGGGGGAACACCAACATCTATAACTCCACCGTGGGTGCTTGCGCTATTGCGGGAATCGTCGTGGAAGGTACTGCCACCGCGGCTTCGTATGCCACCGGGGTGACGGACTTCAATAACGGCTTGGCCGGTCTGATCACCATGTTGGGTTCAAACGCCCGCACGGGAAAGCAGAACATTTTTTTCCCCAAGCTCGACTGGCAGATTAACCAAAAGAATCGCGCTTCCTTTGAGGTCAATCGCATGCGCTGGGCTTCACCCTACGGCGTTCAGACCCAGGTGACCAACACTTACAGCAACGGCGCGGCTTTCGGTAATGACTACGTTAAAGACACCTGGGGCGTGGGCAAGCTGGATAGCTTCTTCACCCCGACGATCTCGAACGAGGTCCGCTACCAAATCGGCCGCGACTTTGAGTACGAAAGCGCCCCACCCGCTGCCCCTTACGAGATCAATGAGATGCAAACCACCAGCACCAGCTCCAGCACCTATCCTTCCTGGGTCAACTACAGCAATCCCTTTGGTCTTCCCACCTATGTAAGCCTGAGCAATGGGTTCAGCTTTGGGGCGGCGTACTACGATACGCGTTATAAGTATCCCAGCGAGCTTCGGAACCAGATTGCCGACACCGTGACGTGGGCGCATGGCAATCACACCGTGAAGTTTGGCGGGGACTTCAGCCACGTCAGCGACCTGATCAAGGATATCTACCAGCAGAACGGCCAGTTTGGTTACAGCAGCGTCTCGGCCTACCTCGAGGATCTCTATGCGCCGGCGGCTTGCAGTGGCCATCCCTGCTCCTCGAATTATTCCAGCTTTGCCCAGAGTTTCGGTACTTTGCAGTTTACCATTCCCACGGACGATCTCGCCCTTTTCGCCCAGGATGACTGGAAGGTGCGGCCACGCTTGTCCCTTTCTTTGGGCTTGCGGTGGGAATATGAGAAGCTTCCCGCTCCGCTGTTCCCCAACCCTGCCGTTCCTGCCACCACTCAAATGCCGGACTACAAGAAGAACTTTGGCCCGCGAATTGGCTTTGCCTGGGACGTTTTCGGCGACGGCAAGACGGCCGTGCGCGGGGGCTTCGGCATCTACTACGGGCGACTCACGAATGCCATCATCTTCAACGCCTTGACCCAGACCGGCCTCTACTCGAGCGGTGTTCTCACTGGCCAGCCGGGCTACAGCTTCAGCAGTGCCGCTGGGGGCGGGCCCTATTTCCCGGAGGTCGTGGCCTCTGCGCCCACCTCCACGGCTGCGCCTGCGGTTTTGTACTACAACTCCCACTACCATAATCCGCAAGTTGACGAGGCAGACTTCTCGGTCGAGCGGAACGTGGGTTGGAACACCGTTTTGTCCGCGAGCTACATGGGGAGCTTCGGACACATGCTGCCCCAATACACCGATGACAACATCGCCCCCGGAACGAATGCGGCGGGCGCCGGTGGGAGCCTCACCTATTATGTAGCCGGCGGGGGTCCTATCCACTCCCCGACATACACCACTCCCTTCTATGCCTATCGGCCCAACTCCAGTTTCACCCAGATGATTGACATCTTCGGCGTCAGCACCAATTACAATGCCTTGGTCATTCAGGCAAACCACCGTATGAGCAGTTCCGTTCAGTTCAACGCCAATTACACTTGGTCGCATGGCTTGGACTATAATCCTTCCGCCAGCACGAATCTTACGGCGAGTGGTGGCCCTAACATCCTCATGCCCAACAGCATTGGCGGGGAATATGGCAACTCCAACTTCAACGTTCCCCAACGTTTTGTATTCAACATGGTCGTCCAATCACCCTGGCACGTAAAAGGGCCCCTGGGATACCTCGCCAACGGCTGGCAAATGTCTCCCATCTTCCAGGCGCAGAATGGCCTTCCCTATTCGGTGGGTACCAGCGGCACGGCTCCAGGCGTGCTGGCTAGTGGTGGCGGAATAAACGGCTCGTATGGCTCCTCCCGCGTCGGTCTCGTGGCACGGAATATCTTCAACATGCCTGGCACGCAGAACTTGGATTGGCGCATCACCAAGACCATCCCCATTAAGGAAAGAGTCAACCTGGAATTGATGGGGGAAGCATTTAACCTCTTCAATCACTATAACGTGACGGGTGTAGGCACCACGGGGTATACTATTTCGAAGAGTGGCACCATTACGGATACCACAGGGGCTACGCAAACTTGCTCCAACGCTACACCCTGCCTGGGCATCAACACCGCGTTCGCTATCCCCAGCAGCGCCAACAGTAACTTCGCTTACTCGACGCGGCAAATCCAGATCGGGCTGCGCTTGAAGTTTTGAGCGGTTTCTTTTACTGAAATATGACGCGGCGGCTTCGGCCGCCGCGTTTTCTTTGGTGTGACGTGTGGGTATAAGGCTTGGTGTTCTCCGTTGAACCCTCCCGAGAAAACTAGGTATAATTCACGCATGGGAATAGAAATCGTCACCAAGCTTACTTTCGAACAGTTCCGCCAGCTTCCCGACGACGGCAAGCGGTATGAATTAGTGCGCGGCGAGGTGCACTTGACTCCGTCACCTACCACGAAGCATCAAATCATTTTGGGAAGACTCTATGCCAGCCTTGACGAGTACCTGTCGAAAAACCCTCTGGGCAGGCTGTTGTTTGCCCCGCTCGATGTCCGCTTGAGCGCCGACACGGCGTTGCAGCCTGACCTCATCTATGTAGCCAGCGCCCACGCCGCGATTGTCCAGGAAGATTACCTCCGGGGAAGTCCGGATTTGGTGGTGGAGATTCTCTCTCCGTCCACCGCCGCCCATGACCGGGCCACGAAATTGCCGCTCTATGCCGAGGCGGGCGTCGGGGAAATGTGGATCATCGACCCGCAGGCAAAGACCGTCGAGATCCTAAAGCTCCAGGGGAATAAGTACCTGGTCGAAGCCGCCCTCGCGGGAAGCCGAGCGCTCACCTCGACTTGTTTCCCCGGATGGGAACTGCCTCTCCCTGACCTCTTCGATTTCCGCGGCTGGTTCTAGCAGCCATTGGTGATTGCTGATTGGCGTTTTAGCAGATTGCCTTCTCCGCACTTTCGAAATCTCTTAGCAGGTGTAACGCGGACCTGTTTTTTAGGTCCGCGGCTCGTCCCCGATGGGCAAGGAAAAGCCGCGGACCTACAGAACAGGTCCGCGCTACAAGTGCTTCAGGTCGGCATGTGCTCAGCCATGGGGCAGCGCGGCTTTGATCCGTTCCGGGGTCATCGGCAATTGCCGAAGCCGGGCGCCGGTGGCATCAAGCACGGCATTGGCAATCAAGGCGCCCATACAGATGATGGCCGGCTCTCCGCCCCCTTGCGCGGGTGAGTCTTTCGCATCAATGATTACCGTCTCAATTTCCGGCAACCAGGAGAAATGTGGGATGGTGTAAGCATCGAAATTGGCGTCGTGGATTTCCCCGCCGGTGAACCGAACCTCCTCACTCAAGGCATATCCCAGGCCCATGGTGATGGCCCCTTCCATTTGCAGGCGGGCGCCCTCAGGGTTGACGCACAATCCCATGTCTTGAGCGCAGACGACCCGCTTAACTCGGACGCTCCCTGTGTTCTTGTCCACTTCCACCTCTGCCATGTGGGCCACGTATGTGCCCGCATCAATCCCGCAGGCAACCCCATAGCCGCGCCCGCTCGGAGCTTTAGCCGGCGACCAGCCGAATTTCTCCGCGACCGCCTGCAAGACGCGCCGCACCTTCGGGTCCTGCAAATTCTTTAACCGAAACTCAACGGCGTCCATCCCGGCCCGGGAGGCCAGCATGTCGATGTGGGACTCCCGGGCAAAGGTATTGGTGTTGTTGCCGGGAGCACGCCAAGGCCCCGTGCCAAACGGATGCGCGCCGTGAGGGGCCGACCAGCCGGAACCGTAAGCCACGGTCCGATGATGGGGGATATTGTAGAACTGCTGCGCTCCTCTTTCGCCGGCGAAATACTCGCCGTAATCCCAGAACGAAATCAGCCCGGATTCGCTGACTCCGGCTTTGATCTTGACGATCGCCGCGGGACGAAATGTGTCATAGAAGAACTCCTCGGCCCGCGTCCAACCCACCTGAACGGGCCTTCCGGCCAGCTTGGCCAGCCGCACGGCCTCCACGGCTTGCTGGTTGTTGCTCTTCCCTCCAAAGCCTCCACCCACAAAGGGCGTAATGACCCGGACATTCTGAGAAGGAAAGCCCAGTAAGGATGCAGCGGCCCCTTTCAGAGCGAACGGCGTTTGTGTGGAGGCCCACACGGTGGCCTTATCTCCCTCGATTTTCGCCAGAGCCGTGTGCGGTTCTATAGGCGCGTGAGATACATAACTGTTCAGATATGTCTCTTCCACGACGAAGCGGGCGGCCTTCTGCCCTTCGGCAAGGTTTCCGCCCTCGGCGACCGTCTGTCCTGGGGGCGCGACTTGGAGCAGGTGATCAAAAATCGTCTTGTCATCCGAGTACGAGGCCGGCCGATCATATTGCGATTTGATTCTCGTGAGGGCTTCTTGAGCTACGTCGGGATACTTATGCAGGACGGCGATCAGGTCTCCCTCCTGAACCACCTGGACACCTTCGACTTCTCGAGCACCGGCAGTATCCGCGCTGACGAGCTTGGCGCCGTGAACCGGGGGCCGCAGAATCTTGGCGTGCACCATGCCGGGCTCCCTCAGATCTCCGGCGTACTTGGCTCTGCCGGTGACCTTCTCGAGGCTGTCCTTTCTCAAGGTAGGTTTTCCGATGATCGTGAAGTCGGACGGCGCCTCGAGTGCCGCGCCTTTCAGGTGCCGCAATATCTTCTTTCCCTTGGCGAGTTCGGCGTAGGTGACTTTCTTCTGCCCTGCGTCCTCATAAACGATTCCACCTTTGGTCTTGAGGCGCCCTTTCGCGACTTGCAGGTATTCCGCGGCCAGCTCCACGAGCACGGCCTTCGCCTCGGCCGCGGCGGCTCGGAACGAAGGACCGAAAGAGCGGGTCGTCATGGAGCCGAACGTCCCCATGTCCCAAGGACAGAGGTCGGTATCGCCCATCACCATGTCCACTGAATCGAGGGGAACATTGAGTTCGTCGGCCAGCATTTGGGCGAGAGAGGTGATGACTCCCTGGCCCATCTCGACTTTTCCGGTAAATCCGGTTATCCGGTCGTCTTCCCCGATCCGGAGGAAAGCATTGAAATCCTGGGGGATCTCCTGACCCGCACCGCGGCGGCGCTCCTGAATGGCCAGCGAGTCGGGAATGGTGAAGAAGACAACGATGCCTGCGCCCAATAATTTCAGGAACTGCCTTCGATCCAGTGGCAGGGCCGCACTCGTTCGCTCGAGGTCAGAGAAATCAAGTGCCAGGTATTCTTCCGTCTGTGGCTTGCCGTCATCACTTTTCATCTTTGAACTCCTCCCATCTCTTTCGCGGCGGCCTGGATGGCCTGGACGATCCGCTTATGGGCTCCGCAGCGGCACAGGTTGCCGTCCATATACTCGATAATCTGGCGGCGTGAAGGCTGGGGAGTATTGACCAGCAAACTGTAGGCGTTCATGATCATCCCGGGAGTGCAATACCCGCACTGAAGGGCATCCTGATCGACGAAGGCTTTCTGCAAGGGATGAAGGTCGCCGTTCCTAGCCAGGCCTTCAATGGTCATGACCTCCTTGCCTGCTACGGCTTTCACCTCGAGCAGACACGAGCGCACGGCTTGGCGACCGACAAGCACCGTGCACGCTCCGCAAAGCCCTTCTCCGCAACCGTACTTGGCCCCGGTCAGGCCCAGGTCATAGCGTAGAACCCACAGAAGAGCACGGCTGGGGTCAACTTCCAGACTCACAGCCTTCCCATTGAGGTTAAATCCGATGGTCTCTTTCACGCGGACACCTCCCTGAAGTTCACCATGTGGACGGCGAGGGTCTCTCGGGTAGGAGACTCCTATTGCTGCCCGCCATTATAGTCCCACGTGCAGGAATGGCAAAGGTGGCCGTTGCCCGGAGATCACTCGGGGACTCGAACTGCTTGAAGACAGCGTGGCATTGGGCTGATACTCAGGCAGATTGATAATGCCGGATTCAAAAGCTGGGACATCCGCGCAGCCTGCAAGGGGGTTGTAGCGCTGAGCTTTAGCTCAGCACGTGCCGACCTAAAGGTCGGCGCTACAGCTTGTGCGTCCCAGGCCAAGGGGAGTACGCGGGCGGTGGAAAAATGAGGAAACGACGAACCAAACTGAATTGCTTGATTCTCACGGTGACGGCGGTCATGGTTGCGGCGACCGGCTTGGCGCACGCGGCCGTACTGAACGTGCAGTTGAATGGGCTGGAGGTCGGGATCGACGAGGAAACGGGCTCGCTGGTCCGCCTTTCGTATCCGGCCACGGGCATCATTCTGGAGGCGCCCGCCAAGGCAGCAGGCATAGTGGACTTGGCCTATCCGACCGATTCCTTTCCTCCCCTGCGGCTCGCCCCGCGGTTTTCAAAAGCCAAGGTGGAGAGGCAGGGAAACGGCGTGCGCATTTATTGGGAGGCGCTGGGTGCGAGCCGCGCGGGCTTGGCGCTGCCTTCCGGGAAAGTGAGCGCCGAGGTGAAACTCGCTGCGGCGGACGACGGCAGGTCGGTGATTCTTTCCTGCCGAATCGTGAATGGATCATCGGCGCCCGTGCCTCAAATCCTGTTTCCCGACCTGTGGGGTTTGAGGCCCATCGCGGGCGCGGAAAAAACTCAACTACGGTTCGGAAATGCGATTTTCAAGCCGTTCGCAAAGCCCGTCTGGCCCGCTGACGGCACACCCTTCTACGCCACGCTTGGATGGCAGGAACACCCTGCAACGGGGTACATGTTCGGGGACCATTCATTGCGCTGGCTGGATTGGGGAAGTTTGAGGGGCGGGTTAAGCGCCTTCGAGAAGGCGTGGGGAACTTATGAACGGCCAAGCGTAATGACCTACCGAGGTGAAGAAGACCCATCCACCCTGCGTTTGGCCTGGCAGCACAAGCACACGATTGCGCCGGGAGCGACCTGGCAGAGCCATGAGTTCTGGCTTACGCCCCACCCGGGGGGGTGGGCCAAGGGAATCGAAGTGTACCGGACCTATGTCCAGCAGGTGAACCCGCCACGCGATGCGCCGCGCCACGTGCGGGAGGGGATTGGATTCCAGACCATCTGGATGAGTCCGGATGGGGAGCCGGACCCCAACCACGCAGCTTTTCGTTACAACGATATCGCGCGCGTGGCCGCGGATGCGCATCAGTATGGAATCGATGAGCTGGTGATCTGGTTTTGGATGGCGTGTTTCCGTGTGCCCATCGAGTTCCGCTCCGACCTGGGGACGGAACAGGATTTCTTGCAAGGAATTCAGGAAGCGAAAAGGGTCGGCGTCAATGTTGCGCCCTTTGTGAGCCTTCATATCATGCTGGACCGGCTGCTCCCGCGTTACGGCATGAAGCCCAAGGAAAGCGCGGGAGGCAACTGGACGTATCACCCGGAACTGATTCCCCGGTT
>JBEKAD010000036.1:0-30031 GCA_050018435.1 Terriglobia bacterium | reverse complement strand
GGCGGAGATGCGACGCAAGTCCTATCTGTCTTTGGGCTCGGTCTCCATGGGCATTGCCGGCTCGATGGTCAATGCGGATTTCTTCCAGACCTACCTGGGCATGCGCAACGAGTACGTGGACATGTCGGAGTTCGTCCGGCGCATGCACGAAAAGATTTACGACGCGGAGGAATTCGACCGCGCCATGGCTTGGGTAAAGGCCCATTGTCCCGAGGGGAAGGACTGGAATCCTCCCGCCCTTCAGAAGTCCCGTGAGAAGAAGGATGCCGACTGGGTGACGTCGGTAAAGATGGCCATCATCGCGCGTGACCTGATGGTGGGCAATCCGCGCCTGGCGGAATTGGGTTACGGCGAAGAGGCCCTGGGGCACAATGCGATCGTGGGGGGCTTTCAGGGGCAGCGCCAGTGGACCGATCATTTCCCCAACGGCGACTTTATGGAAGCGATCCTGAACTCCTCTTTTGACTGGAACGGCATCCGCGAGGCTTTTGTTTTCGCCACGGAAAACGATTCCCTGAACGGGGCCACCATGCTCTTTGGGCACCTGCTCACGGACACGGCGCAGATTTTCGCCGACGTGCGCACTTACTGGAGCCCGGCGGCGGTGAAGCGCGTGACCGGTTACACGCTGACCGGAAAGGCGAGCGGGGGCATTATCCATTTGATTAACTCCGGCGCGGCGACGCTGGACGCCACGGGGCGCATGACCAAGGACGGCATTTCCGTCATGAAGCGCTTTTGGGAAATTACCCCGGAGGATGTGGCGGCTTGCCTGGACGCCACGCAGTGGGCTCCGGCGGCGCTGGAATACTTCCGTGGCGGCGGCTATTCCTCACAATTCCTCACCTCTTCCGAATTTCCGGTGACCATGGCGCGCCTCAACTGGACCCTGGGGCAGGGGCCGGTGCTGCAACTCGCCGAAGGTTACACCGTGGGTCTGCCGCCGGAAGTCAACCAAGTCCTGGATGAGCGGACCAATCCCACCTGGCCCACCACTTGGTTCGCGCCGCTCCTCACCGGCAAGGGACCCTTCCGCGACGTCTATTCGGTTATGAACAATTGGGGCGCCAACCACGGAGCCATCTGCTACGGGCACGTCGGCGATAAGCTGATTAGCCTTGCCTCCATGCTGCGCATTCCCGTGTGTATGCACAACGTCGGCGAAGAAAGAATCTTCCGGCCCAGCGCCTGGACCCAGTTTGGGACCCACGATCCGGAGGGCGCCGATTACCGCGCCTGCGCGAATTACGGCCCCGTGTACGGAAGAAAGTAAGCCTCAATGACCACATCCTCAGCGGATGGTGCAGACCCCTGCCCCATAAGCGCTAACTTAAGGGTGTTGGTGTCGTCCGAAGCCGCGTTAGCGGCGGAATAATGTGGCCCACGGCGTAAGCCGTGGGATTACGCAACGCAATGTATACTTGAGCCACGGTAGTGGCGACAGAAAGATGCTGCTCGTTCGGTCGCGCAGATGTCGCCCCTACCGGGGCTTAAGAAATCATTCCATTTCACGATTTACCCACGGCTTACGCCGTGGGCCACATTATGCCGCCCGCGACGCGGGCTTTCGGGCGCCTCCAGCCGTTAAGTTAGCGCTTATGGACCCCTGCCCTGGGGGTCTGCGCTGTCCCCAAGAGCCGCAAAGGAAAACCAAAAGGCAAATGTAGCGCCGACCTTCAGGTCGGCATTTTTCGCGAGTGCCCAACCTGCTGACCTAAAGGTCAGCGCTACTGCGGCGGTTCGCCACATCGATTGTAGCGCGGACCTGATTTTGTTGTAGCGGCGGGCTATGACCACGGCTGTCCAAATTAGCGGACTTTTCGAGTGGTCAACGCGGCAGAGCCGCCTGGTCACCGCCCGCCGGATTGGGCGCAACTTGGACAGGCTTGGTTTGCGAACCGCCCGTACAACATCAGATTGACCCACCACCCAGGGAACAGTCTCCTTGACAAGGCTTAAGTGAACAGCGTCGTACTCAGCTCCTCGCTCTACTTCGTTCTTCCGCGCCTCTCCCGCCTCCGTTATCCCTGCGCGCGCAGGGGGTCAAAAAATACGCAATCACTTCCCATCAGAATAAATCTTTACTTGCCGACGTGTCATTTCTGGCAGAATGGGCGACTGCGCGGTGAGCGCACGAAGCTTACTAAGGCGAATTTCTCACGACGAGTTTGGAAGGGCGGGGCTTTAGCGCCGCCGGTTCATGGCCTCCTGATTGTTCCCGCGCTGCCCGCAGCTTGCGGCCGCACAGTGCGGGGGGCGCGGGATGAACAGAGGGCGGGAGCGCACCAATATATACGCTGGAAAGGGGTCATACCCTCATGAAGAAGGGCACGGTTACGCGACGAGATTTTATCAAGCTGGGGACGGGGGTGGCCGCAACCGGCCTGGCTGCCAAGGTTACCATTCTTGAACCTTTGCATCTGGCGGCTGCGCCGCGGCCGGTTCCACCTTCGGACACGATTCGATTTGCCATTCTCGGCACCGGCATCGAGGGCTGCAAGCTGCTCATTTGCTCGCTGGCCATTCCCGGCGTTGAGTGCGTGGCGGCAGCGGATCTTTATGACGGCCGCCACATCGCCGCCCAGGAAGCGCTGGGCGGCAAAGACATTGAAACCACCCGCGAATACCGCCGGCTGATCGACCGCAAGGATATTGACGCCATCATCTGCGCCACGTCCGACCACTGGCACCGCCGTATTGTGGAGGAAGCCTGCCAGGCGGGCAAAGACGTCTTCTGCGAAAAGCCCATGTCGCACACAGTGGAGGATGGCGCGGCCATGATCGCCGCCGTGCGCAAATACCATCGCATCTGCGAAGTGGGCAGCCATCGCGTCAGTAGCGTCCTCTATGCCAAGGCGAAAGAAATTTGGGACTCGGGCAAACTCGGGATGGTTGACACCATCCAGGCCGTGATGGATCACAACACCGATATGGGCGCGTACGTCAACCCCGTTCCCCCTGATGCCAGCCCCCAGACCATCGATTGGAAGACCTGGCTCGAAGGCGCTCCACCACGCCCCTTCGACCCTGACCGATTCTTCAGTTGGCGCCGCTTTAAGGATTATGGTGCGGGCAACGCCGGCGACCTGTTCGTGCACCTGCTCTCGGGAATTCACTTTTTGACCGGCACGAATCGGCCTCCTGAGCGCGCCTACTCCAGCGGCGGCATCTATTACTACAAAGATGCCCGCGACTTTCCCGACCTGCTCTGGACCCTCTACGACTACCCGAAATTCAAGGTGGTTCTGCGCTGCAACAGCAACAACGGCTCGGAAGGCGAGTGCTCCACGTTCTACGGCAAGAACGGGACGATGGAGATCCGCGCCAAGACGCTGACCTACAAGCCAGAGCCCTCCTGCCACCAGATCGATGATTATACCGTTTACGGCTGGCCCAAGAAATTGCGCGAGCCGTACCAGGCGGAATGGAAGAAAGAGCACCCCCTGCCCAAGCTCGGGGAGTTTAAGGTGACGCCAGATGAAACAGAACTGTTCACCTTACCCCCCGGTTACGACGACAAGACGGAACACTTGGCCAATTTCTTCCACGCCGTGCGCACGCGCCAGCGCGTCGTGGAAGACGAGGTTTACGGCAACCACACCGCGCTCGGGTGCCATATGTCGAACCTCTCCTATTTCAACCGCAGCGCCGTCGTCTGGGACGCCGCGGCACAACAGATCAAGAATGCGTAGCTTCCGCACGCGGCGACCGCGGGAGGGGGATGTCTGAGCCTTGAAGAACCGGGCCAACTGATTGTGCAGGGGGTGCGAAGCTTTGGAGTGCGGTCCATCAGTTGACGGACCGCACTCCAAAGCTTCGCATGCCCGCCCAAGTTGTAGCGACGCCCATCGCCGCTACAGATCCCCCCAAATAACACGGGCTCTCTTTCCGGCTTGCTCTTGTCTCCCTGGAAGATTAGGATTACCCCCCGGTGATCAGTTCCGTCTACCCTTTATTCGGAGGTATGTATTATGAGCAATTATCGTTTTTCGCGCCGCGACTTCATGCGGCGAACGGCCGCGGTGGCAGGGGCCACGCTGGGGAGTAAAACCATCTTGCTTGATCCCGGCCCTGCCTACGCTGCGGACATCGCGGTTCCACCCAGCGACAGGCTGCGGTTCGGCATCATCGGCATCGGCATGCAGGGCAATGGCTTGCTGCGCACCGCGATCTCGCTGCCAGGCGTTGAGTGTGTTGCGGCGTGCGACCTATACGACGGTCGGCATGATCTCGCCCAGGAGATTGTCGGCAAGCCCATCCCTGTCACTCGCCGGTACCAGGATCTGCTCGACAACAAAGAGATCGATTGCATCATCAATGCCACGCCCGACCACTGGCACAAGCGAATTGTGGTGGACTGCTGCAACGCCGGCAAGGACGTTTACTCGGAGAAGCCCATGACCCATGGCGTCAGCGAGGGCTTTGAGATGATCGCAGCGGCCCAACAGAACAATCGCATCGTGCAGATTGGTAGCCAGTTTCCCAGTTCGATCATCTTTATCAAAGCCAAGGAGTTGCTTGCCCAGGGCGCAATCGGCGATGTTCATACCGTCGAAGGTGTGACGTGCCGCAACTCCCCCGACGGCGCGTGGGAATATCCTCCTCCGCCGGACCTCTCGCCGCAAAATCTGGATTGGGATACCTGGCTCGGCACCACACCCAAGATTCCCTTCAACCCGGAGCGCTTTGCGCGTTGGCGCTGCTGGCAGGCGTACGGTTCGGGGGCAGCGGGCGACCTGATGGTGCACCTTTTGACGGGGATTCACTATGCGGCCGGAATCGCTCAGCCTCCCGAGCGAGCGCAGTCCACGGGCGGCATATTCCGGTTTAAGGACGGGCGCGACGTCCCCGATGTTCACCACGTGCTCTATGACTATGAGCAGTTTCCCGTGATCATCAAGCTTATCCTCACTTGTGAAGCCCCCTCCTCGACGCGATTTTACGGAACCCGCGGCCTGCTGGAGATTGCCAACGGGGAAGTGACCCTGACCACCCAGGATGGGACCGACCACGGTCCCGGTGGGTACTACAACAGCTTTCCCAAGGCCCTGCGGGAAGAATACGCCAAGAAATGGCACCTTGAGAATGATGCCCGGCTGGCGAAGACCGGGAGCGAAACCGTCACCTTCCGCCCCCCCCTGGGGTTCGACATGACGCGGGAACACCTGCGGAACTTCTTCGACTCTGTGCGCAGCCGGAAACCGGTTATTGAGGACACCGTCTTCGGAAATAACACGGCTATCGCCTGCCACATGGCAAACGCTTCGTACTTCCAGAAGAACATCGTCCGGTGGGATGGAATCGCCAAAGAAATTCGAAGCTAAAGTGGGCTTCTCAGGCTTGATGGGGAAGAGCGGGTTCTTCCGAAGCCTGCCGGAAAGGGTGATTCTTACAAAAGTAGAGCCCCTCGGCGGTGCGCCACCGAGGGGCTTGGAGGCAGAAGAGGAGAATTGCGGCCCCGCAACGGCCCGCGTCGTGAAGCCCTGGGGGCAAGGTCATCGCGACGCGGATCCGATGCTCCAGCGGGACTCTGATAATATTTAGACCCAGGGCCGGTAGATGTCCAATCGATTCCTTTTATAGGAGTTATCAAAGAATTGGTCCACATTTTGTCCGTTTTTTTCACGGTCAGATATATCACGATGCGATACAATTGGGAATTGAGGCGAGGGGCTCTCGCTTCCGGGTTAAGGTGAATCTCCATCGCCCCCATGGCCTGTGGGAAAGGGGTACGGGTCGAGGGGGTCGGCGCACGCCGGCGGCGCCGCCTCGGGATTGTTTGATGAGCGAAGAACTGCCAGCCGAAGATTTGTTGGCTCGCGTTGCGAGGCAGGATGTGGCCGCGCTGAGCGAGCTTTACGACCGGTACGCCCCGCGTGTCTACGGGCTGATGGCGCACATCCTTCCCTCGCGCGACGCCGCGGAGGAAATTCTCCAGGAAGTGTTCGTGCGCCTCTGGAGTGAGAGCCCGAGCCTGAGCCAAGAAGGTAGAAGCGTGGTGGCATGGTTGGTGGTCACCGCGCGTGAGGCCGCCGTGGAGCGGCTTCGCGCGCTGCGCAAGAATGCGCCAAACGTCGGCCTGCAAGGTCCCAGCGCCAAGACTGAAAAAGGACCAGACCTCGGCACGCGAAAGTCTAAGGCTGGCGTCCTCGTACCATCCGCGGCAAAATCACTCGACGGAAAATCCGAAGCGATGAAACCTCGTCCTGCTGATGGGGTAAAATCTCCGGCGATGGGCTCCGTTCCCTTAGCTTGGTTGCCCCAACCGAAGGAAATCACTTTGATTGATGATCGGTTGGTCCTTCTTCACAAGGCGATTAATCAGTTGCCGAAGCCGCAACGGCAGGCCTTGGAACTGGCCGTCTTCGGGGGGCTCAGGGAATCCGAAATTGCCGCGGAGATGGGCGAACCGTTGGGCAAAGTGCGATCGTCCTTGCGGGCGGCGGTGACTTTTGTAAAGCATCGGCGCCGGGCCGTGTGTGGAACATGGGCTGCCAACATTTAGAAGAACTCTACGAGTTGTGGTTGCTGGGCGCGCTCTCGGAGCAGGGCTCCCTGGATCTCCGCGACCACTTGGGGCGCGGCTGCCCGCATTGCTTGGCGCGCCTCCGCGAAGCCACGGAGACGGTCTACCTGCTGGGCCTCGCCTCCAAACCTGCTCGCCCCCATCCGCGCGTGAAATCGGAATTGCTTCGCCACATTTCCCGGAAAGCGGCGCCTAACAGGTGAGGATTGGAACCCTCGGCACACAAGCCAAGTCTGCGGCGGGAACTGGGCCTGGTGCAGGCCACCGCGCTCGCCATCACCGACATGGTGGGCATCGGCCCGTACATCACCATCCCCCTTTTCCTGGCCACCATGGGTGGTCCGCAGGCGATGCTGGGATGGCTGGTAGGGGCCGTGCTGGCCTTCTGCGATGGCTTGGTGTGGGCGGAGCTCGGTGCGGCGCTGCCCAAAGCCGGTGGCAGCTATAACTACCTGCGGGAAGCGTACGGGCCGCTTCGCTGCGGCCGCTGGCTTTCCTTCCTGATGGTCTGGCAGATCGTCTTTTCCGCCCCGCTCTCCGTGGCGAGCGGCAGCATTGGCTTCGCCGATTACCTTCACTACCTTGCGCCGCAGCTTACTTCCTGGGAAATTCGCGGGGTGGCCGCGGCATTTCCGCTGCTGCTCGTGGCGCTGCTTTACCGGCGCATCGGGGCGATCGGCAACCTCTCCGTGGTGCTGGTTACGGGGGTGCTGTTCGGGTGCGTGGGGATTGCCATTTCCGGCATTCCTCATTTGAGCGCCACGCGCCTTTTTGATTTTCCCCCGGGAGCTTTTCATCTCAACACGATTTTCTGGGTGGGACTGGGCCACGCCACGCTTTACGCCCTCTACGATTACTTTGGCTACTACAACGTCTGTTACCTGGCCGAGGAGATACGCGACCCGGGCCGGGTCATACCCCGCGCCATCTTGTTTTCGATCCTATGCGTGGCGGTGCTGTACATCATGATGACGGCTTCGTTCTTGAGCGTCATCCCCTGGCGCGAAGCCATCGAGAGCCATTACATTGCCTCCGTATACGTTCAGACCCTGTTTGGATCCGCGGCAGGGAAGCTCATGACGGTGCTGCTGCTCTGGATCGCTTTCTCCTCTGTTTTCTCCTTGCTCCTGGGTTACTCGCGAATTCCCTACGCCGCCGCCGTCGACGGCAATTTCTTTCCCGTCTTCGCGCGCTTGCACCCGAAGGGTAATTTCCCGCACATTTCGCTGATCACCCTGGGTCTGATCGCCTCCTTGTTCAGCCTGGGCCGCTTGAATGAAGTCATCGGCAGCCTGATCGCCACGCGCGTGCTCATCCAATACCTTCCGCAGACTCTGGGTTTCTTCCTGTTGCGCTTCCGCTCACCGGATTTGCCTCGGCCCTTTAAGATGTGGTTCTACCCCCTCCCCGGAATCATCTCGATATGCGGATGGGTCTACGTGCTGGCGACGGCAGCGGCGCGCTCTCTGCTCTTTGCCTTCGCCGTCTTCGCCGTAGGCACCGCCGCGTATATGGCGCGTTCGCGGGTGCGGAGGGAATGGCCGTTCCAAGAACGGTAGGTGGCAGGTCGTAGGTGGTAGGTGGGGAGGCGGCATGGGGAGATTGTGCACAGAGGTGAGTGAGAGATGGCCAAGGCCCAGCGGGTCGGCCCGATGCTCGCCGGCTTGATCAAATCCATAAGAGCCTAAAAATGTCGCCCACATACTACCTACGACCTACCACCTACCTTTGCCGTGTCCCCACCTGCCACCTACCACTAGAGATGGTAGGTGGCAGGTCGTAGGTAGTACGTGAGGCACGGTGCCTCGATTCCATTTCCCCACCTGCCCCCCACGACCTACCACCTACCGCACTTCCCCACCTGCCACCTACGACCTACCACCTACCTTTTTCCCCAGCAAAAACAATCCCTCGTTATGAACAATCTGGATGTCCTCGCCCAGGCCCTGGGCGGAGAAGCCGGCCCGGTCGCCGGCCATGGAATCCTCCATGAGCTTGCGTGTTTCGATGTACTTCTTGGCTCCGGGCGCGTGGCCGCCACGCAGCATCCATTGGTTGAAAGACCGTGGCCGCCGGCGTAGGGACTGTCGCAGTATCTCCAGGCTCTCTTCGTCAAACAGGTTCAAAAATTCGGTCAGGCGCAGGGTGAGCGTGTGGGAAGGGTCACGCAGTCGCTCGATGCGATTGTAGATTTCGTATTTCGAGTTGCTTTCCGGCGCGAGGGGGTCGATGATCAGCAGTCGCCCCTCGGGCTTGGCCACGCGGACCATTTCCCGCAGCACGAGTTGGGGCTTGGGCAGGTGGTGGAACGAGCACTGGCACGACACCAGATCGAACGTGCCGGCGGGGAAGGGAAGTTGCTCGGCGTCGCCGCGTACGAAGGCGGCGTTCAGAATCTGTTTTTCGGCTTGATAGGCGCGGGCCCGTCGCAACATTTCCGGCGTCAGGTCAACGCCCCAAGCAAAGTGCACGCGCGGCGCAACCGCCAGAGCAAACGCTCCCGGTCCGCAAGCGATATCGAGCACGACGTCGGTGGACTGGGGTTTGGCAAAGTCCACCTTTTCTTTCAGAACCTCCGGCGTATCGCGCATCGCGAACGTCGAGAAGGCTTCCGCAGTCTTGGTGAATTGCTTCTGGATGGTTTCCTTGTGTTTTTTGGACATACGCGTATTAGAACTGGAGTCCCCAAAATTGTCCAGCCCGGTATGGATCGGGCCATCGGGTCATCGAGCCATTGGGAGATCGGGCCATCGACTCATCGGGTCATCGAGCCATTTTGGATTTTAGATTTTGGATTTTCGATTGAAACAATCCGAACCCGGTAATCCTGCTCGTCACTCATGACTGGTCACTCGTCACTGTTCTTGGGATCGGCTCATCGGCTCATCCATCCATCGGCTGATCACGGGGTTGGTTTTAGATGGCCCTATGATCCGATGGTCCGATGGCCCGATCCATGGATGAGCCGATTTTGCGTTCGTAGTCTTCATAATTCAGAATTCAGAATTCATAATTTGCTTTGTTCGCGTCCAACCCCTATCTCCTTTCTTTTCAATAACTCATAGCGAAAATGAGATAACTTCTTTATTTTCATCAACTCATCAGGAGCACTTTTTTTGCCCCTTTGTTTTCAATAAACTCTGAGGAGCACTCTTCATTTTTAACATCTTTATGGGTCAGCCCCCGTTCCTGACCTTGATCAGCACATAAGGGAGCCGCTACAATCGGCGCAGGCTGCAATCTTCCATCCTTTTGGAGCTGACAGCTTACCGCCGACAACTGACAGCAAGCACCTAGCCCCAGTCCCGAGCCCCGAATCCCGCCCCCAGTGCGGCCAGTTGCTTCTCCCTCATTTCGTGCTTTAATGGGCGACATCTAAACCTCCTAGGGGCAGTGGCTAGTGGACAGTGGATAGTGGCCAGTCAGCGTGCTGGAGTCAGGAGTCAGGAGTCAGCCTACTGCCCTGTGCCTACTGCCTACTGTCCGCAAGTGGTGCGCCATTCCACCCTGACACCGTTCTCCTTTCTATAGGCTAGCACGTTAGCGGCCAGGGTCGAGGGGGATACCTACCAATTTGCTTAAGATAGGAAAATTACGACTGATTTCTCTTTCCAAAATCCTACGGGTAGGAAATGGTAGCGCGGGATCGCCAATTTCCGAGCGCGTCGTCGGGGCGCTTCGCGAACCGCCCGCCAGAAAACCTGCGAGATTGTTGACCGGGGCAATTCGCGAACCGGCCCTACGACCACGTTATAACAAGCCGCGTAGCGCAGAACTGCGAGCGCCCAAGGCGCCTTGGAGTGCGGTAGCGCCAGCTACCGCCTTTCCGCTGCACATTCTGGGGTCATAAAGGCATCGGCGCGAGTGGAATGTTAAGCTGCCGCCTTTCCGGGATGGTATGGGGGGATCGTGATGGCTTCGGCATGCGCCGAAGGCGGTAGCTCACGCTACCACAGTCCAAGGCGGGCTGCGCCCGCTAATTCCCCTCCTGGTTCAGGAGGGGGAGGGGGGTGGTCAAACAAGCGCCGCGCGGGATCGAGGATTCCCGAGGGGGTCGTGGGGGCGGTTCGCGAACCGCCCTTACAACCACGTTCCCATGATGGTCGCAACTGTCGAGAACGGCATGGAAACAAGTGGACGTCCTTCATCTGTGGCGCGCAACGTGGTAAGATGCCCGCGTCTGTCGCGACCTTAAGGCCCGCCTCCGATTCCGGAACAGGGAGTTTACCGAAATGGGTCAAGCCCGCGCTTATACCGAATCTGCATTTTCCGACCCTACCCAGACTTCGGTGATCACGCCGCTCAGACCGCGGCTGGATTTGTTTATCGCCAGCGCGCTTGTCCTTTACCTGGAACTGGCCTGTATCCGCTGGTTTCCGGCGCACGTCGTTTTCTTGACGTTTTTCACCAACACTGTCCTGCTGGCGTCGTTCCTCGGGATGTCGGTGGGCTGCCTCGCCGCTTCCCAGAAGACGGATCTCATCAAATGGTCGCCGAGTCAACTCGCCCTGGCGGTAGCGATGGCGTTGGTCACAGAGCAGGCGGCCAATTTCTTCCAGCGGGTTCTGGATGTGGGAAACCAGGCCTCGCCCCAGTTGGTCTATTTCGGCACGGAGTACCGCCTCAATGACCTCTCGGGGTTCTTCATCCCAGTGGAAGCCTTGAATGCCCTTTTCTTCCTTTTCGTTGCGCTCTGCCTTACCGGGCCGGGGCAGGAGATGGGCCGCGCCTTGAACCGGGTGCCCAATCGGATCGAAGCCTATTCGATCAGCATTCTGGGGAGCATGGGCGGCATTGCTCTGTTTGCCGTATGCTCGAGGTTTGAGCTTTCCCCGTTCTGGTGGTTTATTCTGGTCGCGGTGGGGCTGGGGTATTTCATTGCCTTTGATGGTGTTGCCTCTCGTCACACCATCCAGTGGAGCCAACTGGGCATGCTGTTTATCATGCTTATACTCGCATCGTACCCTTGGAGGAGCAGCTTCAAACCCGGGGACTGGACTTTCGAGCGCTTTTGGTCTCCCTACTACCGGATTGACTATGTCGCCCCTCCGATCCGCAAAATCAGCGTGAACATGATCACCCACCAGGAAATGATTTCCCGCGACAACGATACCTCGCCCGCCTATGCCTACGCATTGCCCTACATGCTACGCCATGACGCTGGTGGCCAGCCGTTCCAGGACCTCCTCATCATTGGAGCGGGCTCGGGCAACGACGTTAGCCGGGGCCTCGAATGGGGCGCGCACCGCATCGATGCCGTGGAAATCGATCCCGTGATTCTGGCTCTGGGAGTGTCGGACCACCCGGACCACCCTTATCAAGACCCGCGCGTAGTAGCCCATCTGGACGACGGCCGCAATTTCCTGCACGCGACGTCTCACCGCTACGACCTCGTGGTCTATGCGCTTGTCGACTCGTTAGTTCTTCACAGCGGTTACAGCAACCTTCGTCTGGAGAGTTACCTGTTCACTGAGCAGGCTTTTCGAGATGTCCGCCGCGATTTAAAGCCTGACGGGGTCTTCATCATCTACAACTATTTTCGCCAAGGCTGGATCGTCGCGCGGCTGTCGGAGCAGCTAAAGGAGACGTTCGGGTCTGAGCCGCTGGTTCTCCCCTTTCCATACAGGCAGCTCATTTATCCCGAGACTTCCGGAGGCTTCACGATGATCGTGGCGGGCGAGACAAAGTGGATGCGCCGCGCCTTCCAGGCTCATCCGGAATATCTTCAGCGGGCAGGCATTGCCCCCAGACCTCTTTCACCCAACGGGTTTGACCAGCATCCGCCACCTGAACAGGCGAAGGAATGGGTCCGCTTCGGGCTGGCGCAGGTAATCAATCCGGAGAAACTCCGGATGACCACGGATGACTGGCCTTTCTTGTACCTGCATGGGCCAATGATTCCTGCTCACCTCATGCGCGGCATCGCGCTGATGGCCCTGTTGGCGGTGCTGTTGTTGCTCTATCCGTTCCTTGAAAAGGTCCGGGAAGGCAGCGGCCGGTTTTCGTTCGACGGTCGCATGTTCTTCCTCGGTGCCGGGTTCATGCTGCTGGAAACCCGAGCCGTTGTTTACATGGCATTGCTTTTCGGAAGCACGTGGATGGTGAATACCGTGGTTTTCTTTGCCGTGCTGGTGATGATTCTTCTGGCAAACCTTTTCGTCTTCAAGCTCCAGCCGCAGTGCCTGTGGCCTTATTACCTGGGGCTTTTGGTGAGCCTCGTGCTCAATGCCTTGATTTCCTTGGACTTTTTTTTGGGCATGAACCGCGTCCTTCAAGTGGGCGGTTCATGTTCGCTCGTCTTCACACCGATCCTGTTCGCCGCGGTCATCTTTGCCGTCTGGTTCCGCCAGAGCCGCGAGCCGAACCTCGTGCTTGTAGCGCTGGCCTTTTACCTGCTCTCCTGGGGTTTTAGGCGTGCGATTCCATTCTCGCTCCGATGGGCGCGCAGAAGTCGGCTCTCGGAGGGGTAGGCCGCGCCGCAGGCCGCGATGTTCCTGCGGAGCTACTTCGCCGCGAAGGCCAACCATAAGGTGGCGTGTGTCGGGTCCCTGGCGCTCGCCGTGCAGCCGTACTTCCACCAAAACGCATTTGCTAATGACTATGGCGGCGCCCCAAAACCTTCCTAAATGAGAGCGTCCGAAGTCGGCTTACCGGAAACGGACCCACTACCATCTGGCGGGAGTACGTTGGGGGAGCAACCCTTGCCGTAAGATGCGGCTTCCGTTACGATGTCGCGTCGGGCTTTGCTCAGACAGTAGATGGCAGGTCGTAGGCGGCTGGTGGGGACGCGGAACCGGGGGTTACGAGCAGAGGGGTGAGAGACGGTAATTGATTGGCACCGTGCCCCACCTACCACCTACGACCTACCACCTACCTTTAGGAGTCCTTTCATGGTACGCCGCATGGCGCGAACCGTCGCGCTGGTTCTGCCCGTCATTTTCACTCTGCTTTCCGGTAGCGCCGGGGCGCAGGAGCCCTCTCTTGACGCCATTCTCGATTCAGTGGCGGGCGCGCACGGTATCCGGCAAGTGGCCATTTCGCCGGACGGCCAACGCGTGGCGTGGGTTGAAGCTGAGGGCACAGCAGCCTCTCCGCACGGAATTTTTGTTTGCAGCTTGGCGTCGCCCGCTTCATCCCGGCGCCGCATTACGGCGGGCAGTGGCGATGAGGCATCGGAAGAGCGCGAAATCGCCTGGTCCCCGGACAGCCGCCAACTGGCTTTCTTGTCGAATGCTCAGACGCCTGACCAGTTGCAGCTTTACGTGGCCAAGGTCACGGGCGGCGAGGCGCGAAGGCTTACCGACTTGAAGGGCTCGCTCGATTCTCCATCCTGGTCCCCGGATGGCAAGACGCTGGCGCTGCTTTTCGCCGAAAACGCTCCGCGCCTGCCCGGGCCGCTCGAGCCCATGACGCTTCCTTCCGGTGTGATTGGCGGCAAAATCTACGAACAACGCCTGACCACCGCGGACGTGGCCACGGGACGCGTGCGGCAAATCTCACCCGCGGACCTGTACGTTTATGAATATGACTGGTCGCCGGACGGGAAGAAATTTGTGTTGACCGCCGCCCACGGGGCCGGCGATGGCAATTGGTTCGTCGCGGAAATTTACACCCTCCAGGCAGACTCCGGAGAGATGAAATCCTTGTATAAACCGGCGCAACAAATCGCCGTGCCGCGCTGGTCGCCGGACGGAAGCAGCATCGCGTTCATCGGCGGGCTGATGAGCGACGAAGGTTCAACCGGTGGCGATGTTTTTTTCCTTCCCGCCACGGGTGGCGCGGTCCGCAACTTGACACCCGGCCTCCAGGCTTCCATCAGTGGGCTCGTTTGGCGGCCGGGCGGCGACGAAATTCTCCTGCTGGAAAGTGTCGATGGCGCGAGCGGCATTGCGACGCTCGGTGTTCGGAACGGCAAAGTCACCTCATTGTGGAGCCGGCCGGAAACACTTTCCCTCGGCTGGTGGAACTTTGGTCTTTCCGTGGCGAGCGACGGGAAGACCTGCGCGATGCTGCGCGAGACCTTTTCCGATCCGCCGGAGGTGTGGGCCGGACCGATCGGGGCATGGAAGCAAATGACCACCTCTCACCTTGCCGAACGCGCGAGCTGGGGAAAGGCCGAGAGCATCCATTGGACGAATGAAGGCCTCAACCTTCAGGGCTGGCTTACCTATCCCCAGGACTATGACCCCGCGCGGCACTATCCCCTGCTGGTGGAAGTCCACGGAGGCCCCGGCGTCATGGCGCGCCCCTCTTGGCCCAGCGCCCTCTTTGATTTCACGCTTCTTTCCCACTACGGGTATTTCGTGCTGCGACCCAATCCGCGCGGCAGCTTTGGCCAGGGTGAGGCCTTCACGCGCGGCAACGTCAAGGATTTTGGCTATGGGGATTTGCGCGACGTCCTCGCCGGTGTGGACTATGTCGTGAAACATTTTCCCGTGGATAACAACCGCGTAGGCATCGGCGGCTGGAGTTATGGGGGATACATGACGATGTGGGCCGTCACCCAAACGCACCGGTTCCATGCGGCGGTGGCCGGGGCGGGCATCGCGAATTGGCAAAGCTATTACGGCGAGAACGATATCGACCGGTGGCTGATCCCCTTTTTTGGCGCATCCGTCTATGACGATCCGGCGGTGTATGCGAAAAGCTCCCCCATTACCTTCATCAAAAACGTGAAGACGCCCACGCTCATCCTGGTGGGCGACCGCGACGGTGAGTGTCCAACCCCGCAATCATTTGAATTTTGGCACGCCTTGGAGACGCTGGGCGTCGAGAATCGATTGGTGGTTTATCCCGACGAGGGCCACATGATTTACGACGCGGCGCACCGCCGCGACATCATGCAGCGCACCCTGGAATGGTACGACCGCCATCTGAAGTAGACAATTTTCCAGTTGACGCCGGGGCGGCCGGACTATAGATTTAGCGTCTTTTCAGGTGGAATCTGAGAAGCAGTAGACGGTAGACGGCATACGGTATGCGCGCCGATTTTGTGGTTCCCCCCGTTTTCCGTACACTGTCTACCGTCTATAACTCACTACTGAGGGGGGAGATACACCATGAAGATAGGACTCTTTACGGCACTGCTGGCCAAACTGAGTCTGGATGAAGTGATCCAGAAGATTAAGCCCCTGGGCATCTGGACCCTGGAGTTGGGCACCGGGAATTATCCTGGCGAACCGCACCTCAAGCTCGAATGGTTGCACCAGGCTTCCAAGCTCAAAGAATTCAAGCAAAAGCTCGAGGACGAGGGAATCACCATCAGCGCTTTGAGTTGCCACGGCAACCCTCTGCACCCCAACAGGAAGCTGGCGCAACTCCATGCCGCCACCAGCAAGAAAACGATCCTTTTGGCGGCAAAACTGGGCGTGAAGACCGTCATCGATTTCTCCGGCTGCCCGGGCGATTCGGACAATTCCAAATACCCCAACTGGTCGCCGACCGCCTGGCCTCCCGATTTTCTGGAAATCTTGAAATGGCAATGGGAGAAGAAAGTCATCCCCTACTGGACGAAGCACGCCAAGTTTGCAGAAGACCACGGCGTGCGCGTGGGCATCGAAATGCACCCGGGCTTTGTGGTCTATAACCCTGAAACCATGCTGCGCTTGCGCGAGGCAGCGGGGCCCGCCATCGGCTGCAACTTCGACCCCAGCCACATGTTCTGGCAAGGTATTGATCCCTGCGCAGCCGTTCGCAAGCTGGGTGACGCGGTGTTCCACGTCCACGCCAAGGACACGCGCCTGTATGACGTCAACATCAAGGTCAACGGCGTCGTAGACGCCAAGCCCTATAGCGACGAGAAGAATCGCTCCTGGATCTTCCGCACCGTCGGTTACGGCCACGACGCGGATTTTTGGTGCGACTTCGTCTCCACCCTGCAAATGGTGGGTTACGATGATGTGCTCTCCATCGAGCACGAGGACAGTTTGATGTCGGTTGACGAAGGCCTGAGCAAAGCCGCCGCCTTCCTTAGCCAAGTCGTTATCAAGGAAAAACTCAAGGAAATGTGGTGGGCATAGAAAAACGTCCTTTGTCCGTTGTCCGTGGTCCGTTGTTGGTAATTGGTGATTGGTGATTTGCGATTGGTGATTGTTCTATGTGACCTTGCGGGTCAGCAACATTTAGAAAGAGTACCACTCACAAATCGCACATCACCAATCTCCTGATAACGGACAACGGACCACGGGCAACTGACAACGGACATTCCCTCTGGAGGCAAAACATGCCAGAAATCAACGTCGCATTAATTGGTCACCGCTTCATGGGTAAGGCGCATTCCAATGCCTACCGGCAGGTGCGGAAATTCTTCCCGGGAAACCTGGTTCCGCGCATGAAGGTGTTGTGCGGCAAGGCGCGCGCGGAGGAACTGGAAGAAACCGCGCGGCGGTTCGGGTGGGAAGAATCGGATGGCGAGTGGGAGCGGGTGGTTGCGCGCAAAGACATCGACCTGATCGATGTCTCCACGCCCGGCTATCTCCACCATCCCATGGTCATCGCCGCAGCTCAGGCGGGCAAGCACATCATCTGCGAGAAACCGCTTGCCAACAGCCTGTCGGAAGCCAAAGACATGCTGAAGGCCGTGGAAAAGGCCGGCGTATTGCACATGGTCAATTTCAATTATCGCCGCGTGCCGGCCGTCGCCTACGCGAAGCGATTGATCGACGAAGGCAAGATCGGTGAAGTCTACCATTATCACGGCGCCTATTTGCAGGACTGGATCATGGATCCTGAGTTCCCGCTGGTTTGGCGGCTGGAAAAGAAATATGCCGGCAGTGGCGCGTTGGGGGATATCGGCGCGCACGCCGCGGACCTGGCCGAATACCTGAACGGGGAAATCCAAACGGTGACGGCCCAGATGACGACCTTCATCAAGGAGCGGCCTCTGCCCACCGAAGGCGAAGGCGCCTGGGGAGCTAAAGGCCAAAAAGACAAAGGCAAGGTTACAGTTGACGACGACGCGAATTTCCTGGCGCGCTTCAAAAACGGCAGCGTGGGGGTTTTCGAGTCGACGCGTTTCGCGGGCGGCCGCCGCAATTACAACACTTTCCAGATTTACGGCAGCAAGGGAAGTATTGCTTTCAACCAGGAGCGCATGAACGAACTGGAATTTTTCGATCGCACCGAGCCCTCGGAGTTGCAGGCGTACAAGAGCATCATTGTGACGCAGGCTGAGCACCCTTACGTCGGCGCCTGGTGGCCCCCGGGGCACATCATTGGTTACGAGCACACGTTCGTTCATGCCATCCACGATTTCCTCACCGCCATCGACGAGGGCCGTTTGCCGGAGCCGAACTTCCGCCACGGTGTCCGCAATCAGGCGGTGCTCGACACCGTCGAACGCTCGGCGAAATCCGGACGGTGGGAGAAAGTTAAGGTCTAAGGCATTGGTGATTTGCGATTGGTGATTGGTGATTGACAAGACTAACTTGCGGTCGATTTCCAGCCCGGAAGAGTTGCGGCAGCGGTCCAAGGAGTTTGCATTGCGCGTGATCAAATTGTTTCGTGCCCTGCCCAAGACGGAAGAGGCCCGTGTGCTGGGTAGGCAAATACTTCGCTCTGGAACGGCGGTGGCGGCCAACTACCGGAGTGCGTGCCGGGCAAGGTCGCACGCGGACTTTATCTCAAAAATCGGTATAACTTGTGAAGAGGCTGACGAAACGGCGTTCTGGTTGGAGTTGCTTATTGACGCAAGTATCGTGAAGAGAGCTAGACTGGAAAACTTATTGGTTGAGGCGAACGAGTTGGTGAGGATTTTCCAGGCGTCGCGCACTACAGCAAAGTCGCGCTGAGCAATCACCAATCACCAATCGCAAATCACCAATAAATCTGGATTCTTGGGGGACTTGACCATGTCTTACATGATGGGAATCGATGTTGGGACCACCGGCACGCGAGCCGTGATCCTTCGTCCGGATGGGCACGTGGTAGGCGCGGCGACCGGCGACCATCAGCCGATGCGGATGGCCAAACCCGGTTGGGCCGAGCAGGACCCGGAAGACTGGTGGCAAGCGACGCTGGTGGCCATTCGCACGGCGCTTGATAATGCCGGGGTGAAAGGCGCGGACATCGCCGCCGTGGGTTTTTCCGGACAGATGCACGGCGTCGTGCTGCTCGATAAGGCTCTCGCGGTACTTCGCCCCTCCCTTATTTGGTGCGATCAGCGCAGTCAGGCGCAATGTGATTGGATCACTCAGAAGGTGGGGGCGGAGCAGCTCATTCAATATGTTTCCAACCCCGCGCTCACCGGCTTTAGCGCGCCCAAAATCCTCTGGGTGCGCGATAACGAGCCCAAGGTCTACGAGCGCGCCGCCCATTTCCTGCTCCCCAAGGATTTCGTCCGCTTCCGTCTGACGGGGGAGTTTGCCACCGACGTTTCCGATGCTTCCGGGACATTGCTTTTTGATGTCACCCACCGTCGCTGGTCGCCAGAGATGCTCAGCGCGCTGGAAATCGACTCACAGATCCTACCCAAGGCCTTCGAGTCACCCGAGATCACAGGCGAAATTACCCGGGAAGTGGCGGTGCTGACCGGCCTCAGCGCGGGCACACCGGTGGTAGCGGGGGGTGGCGACCAGGCAGCCAGCGCCGTTGGCAACGGCATCGTTCTCCCGGGACTTACCTCCGCCACGCTGGGCACTTCGGGAGTTATCTTTACGTACACCGCCGCGCCCAAGCTCGACCCGCGCGGGCGCATTCACACGTTCTGCCACGCGGTCCCGGGAAAATGGCACGTCATGGGCGTCACACAAGGCGCGGGACTTTCCTTGCGCTGGTTTCGCGATAATTTCGGCCACGCGGAATCCTGGTACGCCCGGCAAGCCGATGTGGATCCCTACGAACTGATTATTCGCGAAGCGGAGAAGGTTCGTCCCGGCAGTGATGGCTTGCTTTGGCTGCCTTATCTGATGGGCGAGCGGACTCCCCACCTGGATTCGCAGGCGCGGGGCATGTGGTTCGGCCTGACGGCGGCGCACACGCGAGCGCACCTGATCCGTTCCATCCTGGAGGGCGTGGCGTTCAGCCTGCGCGATTCTCTGGAGATCTTCCAAGAGTTGGGTATCCCCGTTGAGCAGATCCGCGCGTCGGGCGGCGGCTCGCGCAGTTTTCTCTGGCGGCAAATCCAGGCGGACATCTATAGCAAAGAACTCGTCACGTTGCGCACCTCGGAGGGGTCAGCCCTCGGCGCCGCCTTGCTGGCGGGCGTGGGAGCCAAGATTTATGCCTCGGTCGAAGAGTCCGCGCAGGAAGCCATTCAGGTGAAAGAGTCCATGGCGCCGAAACCGGATCACGTCGCGGTCTATGAACGGTACTATCAGGTTTATCGTGGCCTTTATCCGGCGGTGCGGGAATTCTCGCACACTCTGGCAAGGTTAGGAGCTGGCGGGGCCTGAGCCGGGGCAGGGAACCATCAGGGCACGATAATTCCGGCAAAGCGCCGCATCATTCCGGCTGGTTTCCGAGGGAAAATCCACCCCCTGAGGTCCGCATCATGAGACGACCATTTCCTTTGATCGCTGCGCTCACTCTTTTTGCCATCATCGCGAGCGTGGCGGCGACCCCATCGCCGCGCAACCCGGGCCTCGCCGGGGTAGCAAGCTGCGTCATGTCGTGGTTCTCCGTGAGGTCAGTTCTGGCAGCGCCTGCACCGACATACTCCGCCAAGCTTGAACAAACGCAATACAGGAAGTGGAACGTCTACAAACTCAGCAATGGTTTAGTATCTTTGTTCGTCGCTCCCGACATTGGAGGGCGGGCGATCCAGCTTCAGCTTGGCGATCACGAGTACTTTTTTGTGAACAAGGCTCTGGAGGGCAAGGTCCTGCCGGAGTCGGAGAACAACCTCAAAGCCGGATGGGCAAATTATGGCGGCGATAAGGCTTGGCCGGGCCCCGAGGGTTGGATGAACGATGGTGAGTGGGCGAGCATTCCCTATTACATCCTGGACGGCACGCATTACCAATCGGCAGTTGTCACCAACACGCCTGCCGAAGTCGCCGTCCGGGTGACCAGCCCGGAGGACCCCCGCACCGGCGTGCAATTCATCCGCACCTTCCATGTTTACGCGGACACTACGCGGATCAAGGTGGATCAGGTGATGCGGAACATCAGCCGGCGGGAGATTCGCTGGGGCCTTTGGCACCTGATTCAGAATGACGCCGCGGATGTAAACGATCCTTCCAAGCCCAATCCTGATCTTTACATGTACATTCCCCTTAATCCACACAGTAAATACCCGGAGGGGTATTACAAACCTTATGGAGACGCGCGGCACCCCAGCTACGAGGTCCTTCCCGGTGGTCGAATGCTCCGGGTTCACTATTTGTACCGGGTGTGCAAGGCGGCTGCCGATTCCAGCGCCGGGTGGTATGCGGTGGTCAACGGGCAGAAGAATATCGGCTTGGTGGAGAACTTCAAATACTTTCCCGATCAGGAATATCCCGATGGGGGTTCGGTGCAAACTTGGAATGACGGACCAGGGACCATTTCACGCGGGCCCTTTGACCAAATCTTGGCGGACGACCCGAAAAAGACGCCTTACTTCCTGGAGTCTGAAGGCATGAGCCCTTACGCCACACTATGGCCGGGTGAAGAGTACTCTTACCCGATTTACTGGTCGCCTACGCGCGTGCCCAATCCCATTTCCAGCGATCCGACCTCGGGCGGAGTGGTCAGTGAGCCCCTCACCGGAAAACTCAACGGAACGAGTGTCACCCTGCAAGGAACGTTTGGAGTGTTTACGCCGGGAACACTACAGGCGGACTTCTTCAGTGCGATGGGTGAGGATTTGGGCCACGTCACGCTTCAGGCGATTGATCCGCGCGCGGTGGTCAGACTGGACAAGTCGGTGCCTTGCCCCGCAAATGCCTTCCGCGTCAGTCTGACCGCGCGTGACCGTGATGGTGAGAATCGCGGCTTCCTCGGCAACTTCATCCTGCGGCCACGGCAGTTTTAGCGGGCAGCGAACAATCCAGACTCCATGCAAGGCCTGAAAAGCCCATGGGGAGGCTATCGTGAGCGTTGCCCCTGCCGCGCTACAAAGGCCTCAACCTCCTGACGCGTTGGCAGTGAGGACTGCGCGCCTAGCTTGGTGGCTGCCAGGGCTCCTGCACCGTTCGCGAAGCGAATGGCATCTTCGATCTTGGTTCCCGCCGCGTATTCAACCGTAAAGGCTGCGGTAAAGGCATCGCCCGCCGCCGTGGGATCAAGCGCGTTGATTTTGTACGCGGGAAAATGCTCCGCGCCTTGGGGCGTTACCAACATCGCCCCGTCGCTGCCCAACTTCAGGACAACGGTACCCACACCTTGAGCGAGGAGTTTCTCCGCCGCCTCCCGCGCTGACACGCGACCGGAGACATCTGCGCCCGTCAATTGCGCCAGTTCCGTTTCATTGGGCGAGACAATGTCCGCAAGCCGGAGGATTTCCGATGGACAGTAGCGCGGTGGACCCGCGTCCAGCACCGTCAGCCTGCCGGCTTTACGCGCCACGCGGAAGGCGGCTTCGACCACTTCCAGAGGGATTTCCAGGACGCTGACGACCGCATCGGCGCGTTCGATTACTTCCCGCGCCCGCTCCACATCCACGGGGGTCAACGCCAGGTTGGCGGCGGGATCAACAGTGATGCAATTATTCCCGTTGGGAAAAAGCATGATGAAAGCACAACCGGTGGAGCGTTGGGCAGTGCGCTTGACCCATGCGGTGTCAATCCCGCTGGATTCGAGGTCACGAATTAAGAAATCTCCGATGATGTCCTGCCCGACGCAGCTCAGAAAGGAAGCTTTTGCTCCCATCCTCGCCACGGCCACGGCCTGATTGGCGCCCTTGCCTCCCGGGAAAAACTGGACATCCTTCACCATCATGCTCTCGCCCTCTTTGGGCAAGCGCTCGGCCTTTACCACCAAATCGAAATTTGTGCTTCCCACCACCACCACGTGAATTTCACGGTCGCAACGCATAGGTTGACCTCACGGGAGCAGGTGCATAAGATCCCTTTACATGCCAAACTCGTTAGCGTATTTTAGCATCACAAAGACTACAGAAACATCCGGGAGGAATAAATCATGGCGAAAGTAAAACAGCTTACGGCCTGGGTTGAAAGCAAGCCCGGGGAACTTGGCCGCATCGCGGAAGCATTAGGCAAAGCACAAGTCAACATTTCGGCTGTCACCTGCTGGAGCGCCGGCAGTGAAAGCCCTGTTCATCTCCTCGTCAGCAGTCCCGCTAAGGCGAAAAAGGTTCTTCAGGAACTCGGGGTGCGCGTAACGGAGGAAGAAGTCCTGCGCGTGACCCTGCCGGACAAACCGGGAGCGCTGGGCGAGGTGGGGGTGCGCCTGGGGGCTGGGAATATCAACATCGAGTACGCTTACGCCAGCATCCCCGCCGGCGGCAAGAAAGCGGACCTTATCTTGTCGGTCTCGGACGTGGCGGGAGCTTCCAAGGCGTTGCGGGGGTTGTAGGTGGTAGGTAGTAGATGGTAGGTGGGGGCTGGGTAGGTGGTAGGTTGTAGGTGGTAGGTAGGGATGTATCTCCGTTGAGGATTCGAGTAACTGGAAATCTGGCGAGCGGCGCATCGGCTGGTCCTCGATGTGTGTAGGTGTATCCAGCCCGGGTCAGTTCAGTGAGAGTCTGGGTGCCATCCCCCACCTACCACCTACCACCTACGACCTACCTCCCCACGTGGTAGGTGGGGCCTCATGAGGGGCGCGAGAGATGCCAATTGAAAGGTTCGAGCAACTGGAAGTCTGGCAGTGGGCGCACCGGCTGGTCCTAAATGTCTACAAGACGACACAAGGGCTGCCAAGGGATCAGAGGTTTGGGCTGATAGCCCAAATGCAAAGAGCAGCCGTATCGGTCCCTGCTAACATTGCCGAGGGTTTCAAACGTAGGGGACGCGCCGACAAGGTTCACTTTTACAATATCGCACAGGCCTCCCTGGAGGAACTGCGTTACTACTTCATTCTCTGCCGGGACCTTGAGTACGAAGTCGATTATGAATCATTGGTTGAACAGGCTGAGCGCGTCGGCCGGATGCTGACGGGGTTGATCAATTCCATAAGAGTTTAGGCGACCTTGGGGAGCAGGTGGGGGGATGGTAGGTGGTAGGTAGTAGGTGGTAGGTGGGGGGATGGTTAGGTGCTTCCCACCTACCACCTACAACCTACCTTCTCCCGCTCCCACCTACCACCTACGACCTACCACCTACCATTCCCCCACCTACCATCCGAACGGATAACGGTTCATCTCCAACGCGCGGTCGGCCAGTTGCCGCTTTAAGCCAATCGAATCGGGCGGCGTACGGCGCAGGAATCGTCGAAGGACGGAGAGATGGGTGCGGAGCGTGTCGCCTTCCGCAATGCGCGCCAGCGCCCGCCTCGCCTCCATCTCCATGCGATCGGTGGCGCCGTGGAGGTATGCGCGCGCCACGGCAATTCCGGGCTCGCCGGCTGGCGGTGCAGTCTGCGCCAATTTCTTTTGGGTGCGAAGTAGGACGCTTTCCATGGCGTAGACCGCCATCACCAGGTTGCTGATGACGCCGACCACTTCCTGCTCATACTCCAGCGCCAGCATGTAGCGCTGCACGGCGCTTCCCGCCACCAGCAGCAGGACCTTCTTGGCCCCCTGCACCAGCTTTGCCTCCTCGGCCAAGGGCGCATCGTCATCCGTCTCCTCGATCGGGGCCATCCCCAGGATTTCGTCGGTCAGCTTTTGCGCGGCGGAGAGCAAGGGCAATTGGCCTTTCAGAGAGCGCTTCATCAGCATGTCGGTGATCAACAAGCGATTGATCTCGTTGGTGCCCTCGAAGATTCGATTGACGCGCTGGTCGCGGTAAGCGCGCTCAACGTCGTAGCCACGGCAAAACCCGTAGCCGCCGAAGATTTGCACCGCCTCGTCGGCCATGAAGTCCAGCGTCTCCGTGGCCATAACTTTTAAGACGGAACACTCCACGGCGTACTCCTGCAAGGCCTCCAGGATTTGCTTGGGCGCGGTCGCCGCGCCCCGGTCAATCCCCTTGAGCATCGCGTCGATCATTCCGCTGGTACGGTAGGAGATGCTCTCGACGGCATAGATTTGCGCCACCATCTCCCCGAGCTTCTCCTTGATCATCCCAAAGTCCGCGATCTTACGCCCGAACGCGTCGCGCTCCTTGGCCCACTTCAACGCGTCGCCCAGCAGGTATTTGCAACCGCCCATGCAGCCCGCACCTAATCGGTGTCGGCCCATGTTCAGAATGTTGAACGCAATCAAATGCCCCTTGCCGATTTCCCCCAGAACATTTTCGACGGGCACGGGGACGTTCTCAAGATTGAGCGGCGTGGTGGAGGAACCGCAAATTCCCATCTTGTGCTCTTCCGCGCCGGGCGAGACTCCCGCAAAGTTACGCTCCACAATAAAGGCCGTGAATTTCTCTCCGTCTACTTTGGCAAAGACCACATAAACGTCACCGATGCCTCCGTTGGTGACCCACATTTTGGTGCCGTTCAGGGTGTAATGCTTCCCGTCCGGATCGAGCGCGGCTCGCGTCTTGCAGTTCAGGGCGTCGGACCCTGACGATGCCTCGCTCAGACAGTAGGCGCCCACCCACGCCGCACTCGCGAGGTTGGGAAGGTATTTCGCCTTCTGCTCTTCCGTGCCAAAAAATGTAATGGGGAGAATGCCGATGCCTGCTTGCGCTCCCACCGTAGTGGCCCAGGAACCATCGCGCGCCATTTTTTCCGCGACGAGGATGGAAGAGATCTTGTCGAGCTCCAACCCGCCAAATCTTTGCGGCACGTCCGTGGCGCAGAAGCCGAGTTCCGCCGCTTTCCTCAGAAGGTCGCGCAGCACTCCAGGTTTTTTCTCTTCGATTTCATTCAGGCGGGGCACAATTTCTTTGTCGATGAATTCCTGCGCCGTCTGCGCAATCAAGCGATGCTCTTCCGTGATGTCCTCCGGCGTGAACACCTCTTCCGGCGCGCGCGATTCAATCAGAAAACTGCCGCCCTTAATTCGCTGCGCGGCTACAGTTGCTTCTGCCATTTCCCCCCCTCGGTTTCAGGTTCCGTATTTGTGCGCCCGATGCCGGTATTGACCGATGATGGACTCAGCACGCATTATTCATGAATACGGCGAGCGCAGGACAGATTCAAGAACGTTTCACACAGAGTTCACGGAGTGTTCCAGCTATAGAATTGTGGAACCACTCCACCACAGAGTGCACAGAGAAGATATCGGAACTTCTCCGTGTTCTCTGTGCCTCTCTCCGTGACCTCTGTGCGAACCCCTCCATCGGTCCAGGAAATATCCCGGCTAACCACCCGCAGGTGGCTCCCAAAGCTCAATGCGATTTCCCTCGGGATCCATGATCCAGGCAAAGCGCCCGTACTCGTAGTCCTCCCGGTGCGGATCTATTTCCACTCCCTCTTCCTTCAGCGCTTTCAAGAGTCCGTCGAGATCGGCAACACGGAAATTCATCATGAAGTCCGCTCGACTGGGGTGGAAGTAGGTGGTCGCCTTGGGGAAGATCGCCCAAACGGTTTTCCCCTCTTTTCCCTTGTCATTATTTTCGCGCCATTTGAAAGTCACGGCCCCTTCCGGCCCGCGCTTTATCCCGAGATGCTTCTCGTACCACGCGTACAATGCCTCCGGGTCCTCCGCCTTGAAAAACAACCCGCCGAGACCGGTTACTCTTTCCATGGGAATTCTCCTTGACGATGAAGTAGGGGGCGGTTCGCGAACCGCCCCTACGCCTTGTCACGAGGCGAAGCATCACTGCAAGTTCTCAAAGATTCCCGCCGCGCCCATTCCTCCGCCCACGCACATGGTCACCATGCCATAGCGAGCTTTCCGGCGTTTCAATTCGCCGAGCAAGGTGGCCGTCAGCTTCGCGCCCGTGCAACCCAGCGGATGACCCAAGGCGATAGCACCGCCGTTCACATTCGTTCTATCCACGTCGAGCCCCGCCAGTTTGATGACCGAGAGCGCCTGCGCGGCAAAGGCCTCATTCAATTCAATCACGTCCATATCCGCCAGCTTCAGCCCCGCCAATTTCAAAGCCTTGGGAATGGCGTACAGGGGGCCCACGCCCATTTCCTCGGGCGGGCAGCCGGCCGTCGCATAGCTTACGAACCGCGCCAGCGGTGCAAGGCCCAAAGCTTGGGCCCTCGCGAGCGACATCACCACCGCGGCTGCTGCTCCGTCGCTCATTTGCGCGGCATTGCCCGCCGTCACCGTTCCATGCGCGTGGAACGCGGGCTTGAGTTTCGCCAGCGCCTCCAGGGATGAATCGCGTCGCGGCCCCTCGTCCGTCTCGAACCTCACCTTCCACGTTTGCGGTTTGTTCCCGCCGTTCAAACTGACGTCGATGACTTCCAGGGGCACAATTTCTTCCCGGAATTTCCCCTGGTCGATTGCGGCAATCGCCCGTTCGTGGCTGCGCAGTGAAAACCGATCTTGTTCTTCCCTGGCAATGTGATATTTCGCCGCCAGGTTTTCCGCGGTGAGCCCCATGCTCAAATAGGAATCAGGGTAATGCTCCATCAGGTAAGGGTTCGGGGAGAAATGATATCCACCCATGGGAATCATGCTCATGGTTTCGGTGCCGCCCCCAATGACCACTTCGGCGGAGCCGGCCGCGATGCGTTCGGAAGCAAGGGCAATCGCCTGGAGTCCGGAGGAACAGAAGCGATTGATGGTCATCGCCGAGGTCGTTACCGGAAGGCCGGCGCGCAGCGTCGCCACGCGGGCCACATTATTCCCTTGCTCGGCTTCCGGCATCGCGCAACCCAGGATGACGTCCTCGACTTCTCCGGGGTCGAGCGCCGGCGCACGCCGCAGGGCTTCCCGAATCGCGGCTGCGGCCATGTCATCCGGCCGCGTGGAGCGCAAGACGCCGCGCGGGGCCTTGCCGACCGCGGTGCGCGCAATCGAAACAATGACGGCTTCCTTCATTTTGTTGCTCCCGAGTTAAGGATGTCCGTGGTCAGTTGTCCGTTGTTCAAGATTGGCGATTGGCGATTTGCGATTGGTGATTGCCCGGCAGGCCCGGAGGGCCGACAGACAATAGCCCACGGCGTGAGCCGTGGGACCCCGGGGCACCACCGTTTCCCCCGAGCCCCGGAGGGGCGAAAGGAATCACCGGCACGTTCTTTCGCCCCTCCGGGGCTGGGAACATTTTCGCCTGACTTCTGCACCCACGGCTTACGCCGTGGGCTATTTTATGCCGCCGCTCCGCGGCTCTCGTGCCGCGATTCGCGGCAACCACCAATCGCAAATCGCCAATCACAAATCACCAATCACCAATGAATCAGTTTCTCAGCGGCTTACCGCGCTTCAACGTGAACTGAATCCGCTCGACAGTTTTCCTTTGCCCGCAAAGGCTGAGGAAAGCCTCGCGTTCCAGATCGAGTAAATACTGTTCTGACACGAGTTGCGGCGAGGTGAATTCTCCGCCGCCGGAAAGCACCTTGGCGAGCTGTGTTGCGACCACCACGTCGTAATCGGGTCCGAGTTTCATCTTGGTGAAGGCGGGCTGGCCGAGGGCGCGAATGTCCTGGCGCGGCTGGCCCGCGCGATATCCCAGACGAACCAGGTCGAGCGCCAATTGCTTGGCGTCGGAAATCTGCCGGTCGCGATTCATGCTGACGGAATCCTGCGGGGAGAGATAGCGCAATCGGCGCGCTTCCTCGGCGCTGGTGGAGACCTTGGCCATGCCGATGTTCAGAAACACTTCCTTCACATAGGTGAAGGGGTCGGCTTCGGGATCGGGTGGCACACCGTCCAGCGCGCGCAGCAGCATCTCTTTGGTGCCGCCGCCCGCGGGGATCAGGCCGACGCCCGCTTCGACCAATCCCATATACGTTTCGGCCGCGGCGCGCACGCGAGTGGTGTGCAGACACATCTCCGTTCCGCCCCCCAGCGTCAAGCCGAAAGGCGCCGCCACCACCGGTTTGGGTGCGTACTTCAAGGCCATGTTGGCATTTTGAAAAGCGCGTACGGCGTGGTGCACCTCGTCCCAATCACCCTCCTGAATTGCGGTTAGGACCAGCATCAGGTTGGCGCCTACGCAAAAGTTCGACGCTTGATTGCCGATCACCATCACGTCAAAATTTTCTCCCAGGGCCTTCAGCCCCGTGTGCACCATCTGCACGGTGTCGCCGCCAATGGTGTTCATCTTGGAGTGAAATTCCAGGCACAGCACGCCGTCGCCCAAATCGATAAGGCTCGCCCCCGCGTTCTTCTTCACTTCTTTCTTGCGGGCCTTGAGCGCGGGCAGAAGGATGACGCCGGGCCTCTCGGGGAGCAAGCGATAGTCGCCAGATGCCTCATCAAAATACGTGGTGGTTCCGCCGTCCTGAACGTAAAAGGATTTGCCTCCCGCAGCCCGCAACTTCTCCGCGAGCGGCGGCACAGGCCGCTTCTCTCTTACCCAATCTTCGACGATGCGCCCGACACCCCGGGCGTCCCACAGTTCGAAGGGGCCCATTTCCCAGCCAAATCCCCATTTCATCGCGTTGTCGATGGAGACGATGTCATCGGTAATCTCGGGCACGCGCATGGCCGCGTAATGGAAGATGTCGGAAAACAACTTGCGATAAAACTGGCCGGCTCGATCGGGGGCCTGGAAAAGTATCTTGAGGCGCTCGCGCAGGTCTTCCATATTTCGCGCCAACTCAAAAGAGGGAAAAGTGACGCGTTGGCGGGCACGGTACTCGAACGTAGCGAGATCGAGGGTCAGAATTTCGCTCTCGTCTCCGCTTTGCCCCTTAACCTTTTTGTAAAAGCCTTGTCCGGTCTTGTCGCCCAGCAGTCCGCGTTGGATCATCTGATTTACAAAGTCGGGGACTTGGAAGAGGGCGCGACGCTCATCCTGGGGCAATGACTCGCACAAGTTTTTCACCACGTGCGCCAGCACGTCCAGGCCGACGATGTCGAGGGTGCGAAAGGTGGCGGATTTCGGCATGCCCAGCACCGGGCCCGTCAACGTATCAATCTCTTCGATGGTGTAGCCGTCCTCCTGCATGATGCGAAGCACGTTCAGGGTGGTGAAGACCCCAATCCGATTGGCAATGAAATTCGGCGTGTCTTGGGCCACCACGATGCCCTTGCCCAGCACCAAGTCGCCGAAGCGCGAAATTGCGTCCACCACCCCCGGCAGCGTGTCCCCAGTAGGAATGATTTCCAGCAGGTGCAGGTAGCGCGGTGGGTTGAAAAAGTGGGCGCCCAGGAAATGCCGGCGAAATTCTTCGTTGCATCCCGCGCTCAAAGAGGAAATAGAAATTCCCGACGTGTTCGAACTGACGATGGCGCCCGGAGAGCGAACCGCTTGGATTTTCTCCAGCAGTGAGCGCTTTACGGCGAGGTCCTCCATCACCGCTTCGATGATCCAATCACAATCCTTGAGCCCGGCGAGGTCGTCTTCGAGGTTCCCGATGGTGATCAGACGCGCGGCCTCCGGGAAGAAGAATGCAGCCGGGCGCGACTTGAGCGCCGCATCCAAGCCCGCCCGTGCCAGGCGGTTGCGAACTCGG
>JBEKAD010000035.1:0-15186 GCA_050018435.1 Terriglobia bacterium | reverse complement strand
CGAGGAAGGGTAGCGCGGACCTGTTTTGTAGGTCCGCGGCTTTTCCCTGCCGATCGGAGACGAGCCGCGGACCTAAAAGACAGGTCCGCGCTACACCTGCTGAAGACTTGCGAGGCCAACGTGACACTTTTTCTTACTGAATCCGACGTCTGTGAACTCCTGCCGATGGAGCGCGCGCTGGAGTGTGTGGAGGCCAGCTTTGTGGCGCAGGGCAATGATCGCGCCGTAAACCGTTCGCGCGAGCGCATTCTGTTGCCCCACCTATCGTTACACTACATGGCGGGGGCGCTGCCGGAATCGCAGCATGTGGGGATGAAGATCTACACCGTGACGCGTGAAGACTTTCGATTTCTCGTGCTGCTTTTCGACACGGAGAGCGGCAAGCTGCTCTCCCTGATGCAGGCTGATCATCTGGGGCGCATTCGGACCGGGGCTGCAAGCGGCATCGCGACGAAGTACCTGGCGCGTCCGGATGCCTCCCGGGTGGGGGTGATTGGAACGGGCCGGCAGGCGCGCACGCAACTCCAGGCCATCGCGCGGGTGAGAAAGCTCACGGGGGTCAAAGCCTTCGGCCGCGACAAGGATCGCTTGCAAGGCTTCTGCCGTGAAATGTCAGAAGAAATTGGCGTGCCAGTGGAAGCAGCTTCCAGCGCCGAGGAAGCCACCCGCTTCGGAGAAATCGTCAGCACTGCGACCACCGCTCAACAACCGGTTTTGCGAGGCGAATGCTTGCAGCCTGGAGCACACATTAATGCCATTGGGGCCAACATGGCCAATCGCCGCGAACTGGATGACGAGGCGGTATCGCGTGCCGCCCTCATCGCGGTGGATTCTGTGGACCAGAGCCGGAAGGAATCGGGCGACCTCATCCAGGGACTGGCGAATCTCGGGAGAGGATGGGAGAGTGTCATTGAGTTGCACTCCGTTGTGGCCGGAAAGCATCCCGGGCGATCGTCGGCGGACCAAATCACGCTCTTCAAATCACACGGAATCGCCTTGTGGGACGTGGCCGTCGCCGGCTTTATCTATCAGCAAGCTTTGCAACAAGGAAAAGGAAAGGAATTGGAAATTGATTAGGGGGCGTGTGCTGTCCTAATTTCGGGTGTAGCGCCGGGCTTCAGCCCGGCACGTGCCGCCCTAAAGGGCGGCGCTACGTTCAAATTAGGACAGCACCAAGCGGGGGACACAATTGCAACGCGGTAGGAAGCTCGGTATGATAGAAGAAGGAGTCAGCAGGATGGTTTCGTTTTCCGTGAAAACCCGCGTTTTGCCAGATGGCACCTTGCAGGTGGCTACCCCCACCGGGCTCCCTGAGGCTGATGTTGACGTTCTCGTGGTCGTAAGACCTGTAGCCGCCTTGCAGCACGGGAAGCGCTGCACCAGCGTCGTGGCCCGAGGGATTCTTTGACAAAACCTTTGGATGTCTTGCCGAGGACCCACTGGTGCGCGGGCTGAATCAGTACGAGAATCAATGACCCGCCCCAGTGGGCTCCGGGCTGGTCACTCGTCACTTTTCACTGGTTACTGCTTTTCCGAGCCTTCCGCTTCGATCTCGATCTTCTTGGCCGTGATTTCTCCGCTTTCCGCCAGATCACCCGCCACCGATATCCGCAGCCCCGTATGCAGATCTTGGGCGGTGCCCGGGCTCCCATCCTTTTTTCGGATTTCCGTTTTGTCGTTGTAAAGCACGTGAAAGATCATATTTTCGCCACTGCTTACCGTTAGCTTACCCGCAGTCTTTTCGGTGATTTTACCTTGCAGCGTAAAATTCATATCTTGAGCTGAGAGAGTGGGCACTGCTGATGGGGGAGAGGCGAATGTCGTTGCGGAGAGTTGCAAAGTGCAGAGCAGAAAGCCAGCAAGGACGGCGACGCGGCGCATAACCATGGGCGAATTCCTCCCCTGATGAATGCACGTATTCTACTGCTACTTGCGGTGTAAGTCATGATCTTGCTAACGAAATCTTCCTTTTCGCCGCAGAGGCGCGGAGGCGCAGAGATTCGAAAACGAAAGGCCTTTTCTCTGCGTCTCAGCGCCTCGGCGGTAAAGACTCATACTTTAGGTGGGCTGCCTGCGGTGCGAAATCAGCCGGTTTCTTCCTGGCGGATTCAGTATAGACTAAGCGCATCAAGGACACCCGTCGATGTCCTGGACGTGAAAAGGAGGGCCTTCCCGGCGATGCGAGCAGTGGTGCAGCGGGTCAAGCGTGCGGAAGTCCGAGTAGGCGAAGAAGTCGTGGGCCGGATTGGGTTCGGCTTGGTTGTGCTGTTGGGGGTGGGGAAGGGCGACACGGAAGCTACCGGCGAGGCCTTGGCGGAAAAGATCGCGAATCTGCGGGTTTTTGATGACCGGCAGGGGAGAATGAATCGATCGCTGCTGGAAAGTGGGGGGCAAGCGCTCTGTGTGTCGCAGTTCACGCTCTACGGCGATTGCCGAAAGGGCCGGCGCCCGAGTTACGACCAAGCCGCGGCGCCCGATCGAGCTTTGCTCCTCTACGAAAGTTTCGTTGAATCCTTACGCAAACGGGGAATCCCCACGGAGACGGGGCGGTTCCGCGCCATGATGGACGTGGAACTGGTCAATGACGGGCCGGTGACTTTGTTACTCGATTCGGATCGGTGGTTTTAACCACATTGGAACCGGGATGTAATGCTGACCAGCGGTAGGTTGTAGGTGGTAGGTGGCATGTGGGCACGCTGCGGTAGGTGTCAGAGGGCATGTCGGGACTTGCCCCACCTACGACCTGCCACCTACGACCTACCGTTCTCTACAGCGTAATGTCCATCACTTCAAATGCCGCGCGGGTGTTGGGGAAGCGAGCCCGGGCGCGTTCCTGTAAGGCATCGATGGCGCGATCGTCGCTGTCGGGGTCATGGTGGAAGAGGATCAACTCTTTGACCCCGCATTCCAGGCACACATTCACCCCTTCCTCCCAGGTACTGTGACCCCAGCCTTTCTTTTCCCGCTCGAGGTGGGGGCGTTCGTACTGTGAATCGTAGATCAGGATGTCGGCTCCCCGACAGATCTCGCGCAGGGTACGATCGCATTGGGGATCTCCCGGCTCGTTATCGGTCGCGAAAACGACCGATTTTCCATGGTTCTCGATCCGGAAACACAAGCACCCCTGGGGATGGTTAGTGCGGGCGGGCTGAATGCGAAAATCGTCCAACTGGAACGTCTCGGTGGCGACTTCCGTGTAGCTACGCTTCGCGCGCATGGAGGCCATATCCACGGGGAAATAGGGGTGGGTCATCTGCCCCCCCAAGGTCTCCTCCAGAGAGGCTTCATGAGGCCGGTATGAGTAGATGTGGAATTGATTGGCCTCACTATAGAGCGGAACGAAAAAGGGCAAGCCTTGGATGTGGTCCCAGTGAAAATGGGTGATCAGGATGTTGGCGCAGATGGGCCGGCCGGCAAACTCTTTCATCAACGACTTCCCAAGCATTCTCAGACCACTACCACAATCGGCGATGAGCAGGGAGCCTGCGTCCGAACGAAATTCCAGGCAGGGGGTGTTTCCTCCATACCGTAAATTCTCGGGTTGCGGAGTGGGTGTAGAGCCTCGCACTCCCCAAAACCTTAGCCGCATAGGTAAGTCCTTTATAGATCAACAAAGGCGAGAGCCATTAAATCCTATACCAGATTCTACGGATTACGCCAAGAGGAAATTTAGAGAAAATTGAAGAAAAGTATGTACAAAGAGTCCTTGCGACATCTAGCCTCGAAAACCCCTCGCCAGGGGGGGGTAGGCTTGATCCCCTGGCAAAGTATCAGACGGAAGTGGAGCCGAGGGTTTGGTGGCGAAAAAGAACCTTGATTTCTTTACGCCAGGAATCGTTTATTCCTATGAGGATAACTTCGATACGACGATCGAAGTAACTCAGGAGTTTCTCCGTGGTGGAATGGAAGCGGAAGGCGGGTGAAACCAGATACAGCAGAGGAGCCGCTGGGGAAAGCTCGCAGTCCTGGAAGTATCCGAATTCTTGAAACTGATTGCGCTTCTGAAGCCAATTCACACGCAGCCAGTAATCCAGCCCTTGGAGTGGGAGGTTGATTTCTTCATGGACCTTGAGCTCCACCACCGCCAGCCGTCCCCTGCGCGTTGCGGTTAGAAGGTCAATGACCCCCCGATCGGTCCCCGAAAACGCCGGAACCTGCGGATACACATGCTCGGGCGAAAGCGCCGGATCAATCCGGGTAATGTCCTGGAAGAGCAGGCTTTCCAGCCATCGCTCGGACTGAAGGCGGTAAAACTCGTGCTGAGGGTCGGGGCTACCCGCGCACCGAATCCTTCGCACCTCGCGGAGAAAATTCCTAAACTCCTCGTGGCACGATGCGTCCAGCCGGCGAAAGCTGCCCTCGAGGCCGAAATAGATGCGCGGCGCCAGTTGGCCCTCGAGGCGAGCCACTTCCAAACCCGCGATGCGCAGCGAGGAAAAAGTTCCGGCGGAGTCGGGAACGATATCGATACCCGCGCTCAGGTCGCCCAACACGTCGTGGAGCAGGCTGGCGTGGCTCTCCTTCAGCAACTCGGCCTGGCGTCGCGCCGCAAGCCGAGTCTCAACATTGCCGTAATCCTTCAGGTCGACCAGGGTGGCAGAGGGCTGGCCCACGCGCCATTCATAGATCTCCACGTTCAAGGCGCGGGGGGAGAGATACGCGGCTCGATGGGCAATCACGCTGACGGCCGCGGGCGGCAGAAACAGCTTCAATTGCGTAATCGCCACGCGGTCTGCCTGGCTCCGCAGCCAATCCAACCAGATGAGGCCGAAGGCCAGCGCGCCGTCCGCCGCGGCGGTCCCTTCCTCTTCGCTCAATCCCAGGAACGCCCAGGCGGCACGGCCTTGCGTCGCCATCCCACGGGTGTACCAGGCCGAAAAAGAGTGCTCGCGGTCGGAACGGTTGCTGACGCGTTCGAATTTCCACCCGCGGTATTCGCGCTCCAGCAGGGCGGTGAGTTGCTGGCGGAAACCCGTGCGGCCGGCGGCGCGACCCACGCCCGCCGGCGCGCGCAACTCGCGAAACTCCAGTGTGGTGGTTTCGCGTCCCCCGGGCTTGCGCACAAAGATCCCGAAACGGTCCCGGTCGCGGTATGCCACCTCCTCCACGCGCCGGGAGAAGGATCTTCCCGAATTCCAAGCGCTGAAAATCAGTTTGCCGAATTCGATGGTCAGCCGCCACTGCGCGGCGGTCAGGTCCATCAGTTCGACCTCGTTTTCCACCAGCACGGGATGGTGAAGCTGTTGCATGAGAGCTTCGATTTCGTTTTGCAGTTCGCGGAGAGGCTCGGGTTGGGGGGAAGCAGGCATGGTTCGCACCTGCCATTATAATCGCAACCTCTCCAGTCGCAGCTCCTTGCGTGGCCCTTCGCGGGAAAACCGGGTTGCACTGTTTCCTGTTGGCTTCGCAACGCGCCGACAGTAACATAGGCGAGGTTTCACCGTCATTTGCAGATAGACGCGAAGGGATGCGCTCGCTCGACCTGAAAATGAGAGTATTTCTACGAGTCACGGGGGTTACATCACATGCGTTACCGGGAACTGGGCCTAACCGGATGGAAGGTTTCGGAAATAAGCTTTGGCGCTTGGGCCATCGGATCAATGTGGGGAAGGGTTGATGACCACGAATCGCTGGCGGCGCTGCATCGTGCCGTCGACTTGGGTGTGAACTTCATTGACACCGCCGATGTTTACGGCATGGGCCACAGTGAGCGGCTGATCGCGCGGCTCAAGAAAGAGCGGGGCGATACGATCTATGTGGCCACCAAAGCGGGCCGGCGGCTCTCTCCGCACACCGCGGACGGATACAATCGGCAGAACCTGAAGCAATTCATTGAGGACAGCCTGCGCAACCTGGAAACGGATTGCCTGGATTTGGTGCAACTCCACTGCCCGCCGACCGAGGTTTATTACCGCCCGGAGGTTTTCGGCGCGCTCGACGACCTCACGAAGGAAGGCAAAATCCGCTATTACGGCGTAAGCGTGGAGAGAGTGGAAGAAGCTCTGAAGGCCATTGAGTTTCCCGGCGTTCAATCCATTCAAATCATTTTCAACATGTTTAGGACGCGCCCGGCGGAATTGTTTTTTCCGGAAGCACAGCGGCGGCGAGTGGGAATCCTGGCGCGCGTGCCGCTGGCGAGCGGATTGCTGGCGGGCAGGATGACTCCGCAAACGGCGTTTGGGACGGACGACCATCGCAACTTCAACCGTCACGGCGAGCGGTTCGATGTGGGCGAGACCTTTTCCGGGGTGGATTTCCAGACCGGTTTGGCCGCCGTGGAAGAATTGCGCGAGCTCGTTCCCTCCGGCGCTACGCTGGCACAACTCGCGCTGCGCTGGATCCTGATGTTTGAAGCCGTGACCTGCGCCATCCCGGGAGCCAAGCGGCCCTCGCAGGTGGAAGACAACGCCCGCGCGGCTGATCATCCGCCCCTGACCGATGCGCAGATGGCCAAGGCGCGTGAGGTTTACGGCACTTACATCCGCGAACTCGTGCATCAACGCTGGTGAGGTTGTGGGCAGTGGTTAATCCGGGTTTCTCACCATGCGGGGATACTTTTGGGGAGCTGCCGGAAGGGCGGGGCTTCAGCCCCGCCGAAATCGCGGCTCCCGCGCTTTGTTCGTCCCACGCCCCGGGGTCGCCGCGGCGACCGGCGGCAACCGGTGGCAAGCTGCGCGGGGCACGGGAATAATCAGGAAGGGCTTGTAACGGGGAGGCTGAAGCCCCGCCCTTCCAAACCCGTCGTGAGAAATTCGGGTGAAACATTCGCATTTCAGGAACCAGATATGAGCAAAGGCCTTCTCTCCCTCTTCTTTTCCATCTTTTTTGTTCTTGCCATCGCGGGCGCGCAAGACACGTCGTCCGGGCCCCAGCGCTCACAGATTCCCGGGCCCCCCACCCGCGCGGATTTCCCCAAGTGGCTGGCCGACATCCAGCACTGGCGCATGGAACGACGCATCCGCATTGGTTATGACGATTCCGAATACCTCCGTCCGCAACTGGCGTGGACGCAGTCGAGCTTCATTCAGCCGCAGATGATGATTCACGATCGCTACTTCTACGATCCGGTGGCGGGCCAATACACGGTGGGCCGTTATCTGGATGATTTACAGCACCGCTACGGAGGCATTGACAGCGTGCTGGTTTGGCAGTCGTACCCGAACCTGGGGATCGACAACCGCAATCAGTACGACCTGCTGCGCGACATGCCCGGCGGCGTCGCGGGCGTGCGGCAGATGATCGCGGATTTCCACCGCCGCGGGGTGCGCGTGCTTTTTCCGGTGATGCTGTGGGACCAGGGCACGCGCGACGAGGGCGCGCCCAACGGGACGGCCACGGCGCGCCTGTTGGCGGAAGTCGGCGCCGACGGCGTGAATGGCGACACCCTCGACGTCGTCCCACGCGCTTTTCGCACGGCTTCCGACGAGACGGGTCACCCGTTGGCGTTCGAGCCCGAGAACCTGACCGTGGACCTCGGCCTGCCTTGGAACAATTTGAGCTGGGGTTACTGGGACTATTCTTTTGTGCCCACCGTCAGCCGGTACAAGTGGCTGGAATCGCGCCACATGGTGAACATCTGCCGGCGCTGGGGGCGCGACAAGACCGATGACCTTCAACACGCGTTTTTCAACGGTGTGGGATATGAGAGTTGGGAAAACATTTGGGGCATTTGGAATGAAATTACCCCGCGCGATGCGGAAGCGTTGCGGCGCATTGCGACCATCGAGCGCGCCATGGCTCCGCTGCTGGCGAGCGCGGATTGGGAGCCGCACACGCCCACGCTGCGATATGGCGTTTTCGCCAGCAAGTTTCCGGGGCAGGGCCGGACCCTGTGGACCCTCGTCAATCGCAATGAATATGACGTGCCAGGCTGGCAGATCGAAGTGCCGCACGCACCGGGCACGCGCTATTACGACTTGTGGAAGGGCGCCGAGCTGAGGCCGGAAGTTCAGGGAAGCAAAGCCACGCTGAGCTTCGAGATGGAGGCACACGGCTACGGAGCCGTGCTCGCTACGACCCCTGAGCCGGATGAACAACTGCACAACCTGCTGGCGCGCATGAGCGAGGTCTCGCAGAAACGGTTGCAGGATTTTTCCCACGAATGGAAATTCCTGCCGCAACAGGTTGTTGCCATCGCTGCCACCAAACCCGCGGCCACGGCGCCCGCGGGTATGGTGCGGATTCCCGGTGGCAAGTTTGAGTTCCGGGTTTCCGGCATCGAAATCGAAGGCGACAACGATATCGGCGTAGACGTGCAATACCATTGGGAAGATTCGCCGCGGCGGCATCATCTGAACACGATGCAGATGCGGCCGTTCTTTATCGACAAGTTTCCGGTGACCAACGCCGAGTTCAGGAAGTTCGTGGACGCCACGCACTACCATCCTAAAGACGATCACAATTTTCTGCGTGACTGGAAGAATGGCGCCTACCCGGAGGGCTGGGCGAATAAGCCGGTGACGTGGGTTTCAATCGAAGACGCGCGTGCGTATGCCGCGTGGGCGGGCAAACGGCTTCCGCGCGAGTGGGAGTGGCAGTACGCCGCGCAGGGAACCGACGGACGCCTCTACCCATGGGGGAATGAGTGGAACGCCGCCGCCGTGCCGCCGGTGGAAACGCGCCGTGTGATGCGAGCCCCCACCGATGTGGATGCCTACCCGCAAGGCGCTAGCCCGTTCGGAGTTATGGATCTTGTCGGCAACGTCTGGCAGTGGACGGACGAGTTCACCGATCTGCACACGCGCGCCGGAATTCTGAGGGGCGGAAGCTATTACCAGCCGCAAGGATCACATTGGTATTTCCCGCAAGCCTTCAAGCTGAATGAGCATGGGAAGTATCTGCTGATCGGTCCGAGCACCGACCGGTCCGCCACCGTGGGATTCCGCTGCGTGGTGGATGGGGAGTGATAAAGGCGGTGAATAGTGAGTAGTGAATAGTGATCAGTGGTTAGTGGCCCATGGCTAGCCACTATCCACTGTCCACTATCCACTGCCCTTTCAGTCCTTCACCGTAGGGAAGCCGGCATCGGTCCAGCCGCGCCAGCCGCCGTCCATGGAGACAACGTTGTTATAGCCCATCTTTTGCAAATTATCCGCCACCAGCGCGGAGCGGTACCCGCCCCCGCAATAGAGCACGATGGGAGTCGCCTTGCCCGGCACGGCATTCTCAATGTCGCGCTCGATGATGCCCTTGCACAGGTGAACGGCGCCGGGCAGATGGCCTTTGGCCCATTCGCTTTCCTCGCGAACGTCAATGAGGGTGAAGGTTTCCTTGGCGTCGAGGCGCTTTTTGACTTCCTGGACGTTGGTCTCGCGAATACGCGTCTTAGCGTCATCGACGATCTTCAAAAATGCCGGGGCATGCTTCATCATGAACCTCCGTGCCACGCAAAGTTTAGTGCTGTACGCCGAGCATTATGGCGCAGGTGGGCGGATTGGGGGAAGAGAGATTTGTAAGGTATGCGGGATTTGCCATTCTGCGAAAGAGCCTTCGCGTCGTGTCTGAAAGCACTTTACATTGGGGGACGAGCGAGTGGACCCAGCTTTGCATCCAGCAAGTCCTTCAAGCTGGAGAAAATGCGCTCCTCGTACTTGATACTGGGATGCGCTTTGCTCAGCCGCTTGCTCGCCCTCCGGCAAAGGTCGGCAGTCCTGCGGTCCATCGTTATTGCATCTACGTATGGCACCGCCTCGACATGGGCGATGTCTGAGATGTCATTCGCAGTTACCGTCTTTGTCAGGTCGTTCATTAGTTCTTGCCGAACGTCATACGCCCAGCGATGACCGGGGCATCGCGTGGGGTCGTCGTAAATCCATTCAGCGAGCTCCTGGACCTTCTCCTCAGGAAAACGAATTGAGAATTGGGAGAGATGCCGTCTGAGCGCCATAGGGAAGTTTTTGCGAATCGCCTTTCGCGTTTGGACAGGAAGTTTTCGGTCTTCCTTGAATTGCTGTTCCAAAAGCTTTCCCCAGCGCCTTTCTGTGAGAGATAACGCTCCCTGTTTCCACAGCATAAACACGAGTTCGTCCAGTCGCTGGTTTACTAGAATCTCAGCCGGAGATGGGCCTTCCACGACGAGCGTCTCGTCCCATCGTTTTACGTAAGGATTGACACGTTTGAACTCGCGGCGTTCGGTGAAGGCATTTACTGCCTCCTTCAGCTCTGAGTATGTAATTCCCCCTTCCCGGAGGTAAGTAACGGGCAGTCGCTCCATCTCCATAAGCATCTCTCGAACAGAGGGAAAATCACCCGTCTTGGCGGCGGAAGCGCTAAACTCCAGCACGTTTGTGCGAGTCAGGACCAGTCGGGCGTGATGTTCCCGGAGCACCTCTCCTAGAGCGGGGAACGAAATTGGGTGTTCGTGCTCAAGATCGATCAGAGAACTAGCATCGAGTAGAATGTGCGTCTCTGTTCTTTTGAGTGGCCGGACATGGTCGCTGCGGCCGACTTCTTTCAACGAGGCTTTCTCAGCGCTCACGTTTCTACCTCTTTACGGCTGGTATGTCATCGGTTCTTGGGGAAGCGGCGCTACCTGTTTCAAGTAGAGATGGTAGTCCAAACGATCATTGGATTGCCAAAGTTCTCGGGCGACAACGCTGACGGTCTTGATCCGCGGTTCACTCTGGATTGCAGTGCTCATCCCATGCCTCACTGATCGTGGCCTGGTTTGCCGGGGCGGGGTGTCGCCCTCCACAGTTCGAAAGATATGCGAATAGTCCGCAGTGTCATGTGTGTCCCAAAACTCCCCGGCTTCCTCGTAAGATCGGAACTCGTCAGGGATAGGATCAATCTGCTTCGTTTTGCTCATCGTAATAATCCTTGCTCGCCAGTTGTCATGTCCCGGCCCGAAATCGGCAGGGCCGAACCCCGGCCCTTATAGATGAAAAACACAATCAAATACCTGCCCGATTCAGCTTGACCGTAAGCTGCGTAAACATGCTCGCCTTTAATGTGCCCTTTTTCGGCCCGGTGTATGTGCGGATTTGTGAGTAAAACCTCCTCTGCTTCTTGCTTCGTCACGTGGTGCTTTACGGCCAATTTCTCCACAAATACGTCCTTCCAAATAACATTTGCGACCTTCACTTCCGACCCCTCGCCGGTCGAACTCAACCGAAAAGGAGTTTATCATCCAATACAAGTATAACGCCCGATAGTTTCACCCACCAAGTGGGGTGGTGGACGGTGGTCATAGGCTGCCTTGAAACTCGTCTTCCGATGCCAAGCAAGATGAATTGGATCTGGCCAAAGCGTCCTGCCTTCCGGCAGGCGAATCGAGCGCGGGGCGACCCTGCAATTTCGTCCTCAGGGTATTATAACGCCGACCCGCGGGTCGGCAGGTTTGATGTCTTTACACGGTGCTGCACTAAAGGTCAGCGCTACTGGCATGGTTCAGCCGCTCGATTGACGCTTGATCCAATTCGAGCTCGGTGGCGCCGATCAAATCCTTCAGTTGTTCCAGGCTCGTGGCGCTGGCGATGGGGGCGGTGATTCCCGGCCGCGCCATCAGCCAAGCCAGCGAAATTTTGGCGGGTGTTGAATGGAGCGCTTGCGCTACTTCTTCCACAGCGCGGAGGATGCGAAATCCCCGCTCATTGAGATACTTTTTTACGAACTGGCCCCGCTTGCTCGCGGCCAGATCAGCTTCCGACCGATACTTGCCCGTCAGGAACCCGCTCGCCAGGGAAAAGTAAGGGATCACGCCCAATCCGTTCTCACGGCAAACCGCCTCCAGTTCGGTTTCGTACTCCGCGCGATCGTAGAGGTTGTAATTGGGCTGGAGGCTCTGGTAGCTGGGGAATCCGCATTGGTTGCTCGCCTGCAAGGCTTCCCTCAGCCGCTCGGCCGGGTAGTTGGAAGCGCCGATGGCCCGCACTTTCCCTTGCTTCACCAATTGCGCGTAGGCTTCCAAGGTCTCGCTTAAGGGAGTCTCCGTATCATCCCTGTGCGACTGGTACAAATCGATGTAGTCGGTCTGAAGACGTTTGAGCGATTCTTCTGCGGTGCGCAAGATGTAAGCCTTGGAAAGTCCTTTCTGCCCCGGACCCAGTCCCGTTCCCACTTTGGTGGCGATGATCACCTGGTGGCGGTTGCCGCGGTTTTTGAGCCAATTGCCCAAAATGCTTTCGGACTCGCCCCCCTTGTTGCCCGGAGCCCATTTGGAGTACACGTCGGCGGTGTCAATAAAATTGAAGCCGGCCGACACAAAAGCGTCGAGCAGAAGGAACGAGGTGGGCTCATCCACCGTCCACCCAAAAACATTTCCTCCGAAAGCGAGGGGAGAAACTTCCAGCCCGGAATTCCCCAGTTTGTGCATTTTCATCGTTGTCTCCTCCGATTATTGGATGCTTTCGGATCGAAAAAGAGATGCGGCGCCCCTACATGTCGTCCTCGAGGTTTTGTAGCGCCGCCCTTTAGGTCGGCAGGTTTGTCGTTATCCCATCGTGCTGACCTGAAGGCCAGCGCTACCTTCAAATCGCCAAGGTTTCGTCGCACCGGCCGGAACCTGTCCCCACATGGCCGGGAGGTCGGCAGGTTTGTCGATTTCGAGCTACGTTGGTCAGTGCCGCAATGAGGATCTGGGCACGGAACGGAACCAGAGGGCTGTGGACTTTGCTAGGCCGGACGCGCCTGCGCTTCCCGGTGGCTCAGAACGCTCTCGATGGCGCAGCGCAAGACGTGGGTGAGCTGATAACCGGTGAGGGGAGCAACGATAAAATCAAACGCGCCCCCGGCGATCGCTTGGAGATAGAGCCCGGCATTCACCGGGCGCGCCACGACGATGACGTTCACAGGCTTGCGGGCCTTCATCGCCAGGCTCACTACGTCCGCCCAGATGCCGTCCGGGAGCTTGGGCTGGGTGAGAATCAGGTGCGGCGGGTTCGGTCCCGTCAGCACCGGCAGAGCTTCCTGGAGGCTCCGCAAGGAGCACACCTTCACAGACTGAGCTTCCAGGGCCGATTTCAGCGCGTCCAGAGGTTCTCCGAGTTCGTGCAAGAGCAGTGTGGAGATTTGTTCGGACACAGGATGTGGTGCGGATCCCAGGGGCCAATACCCGCGGTTCTGGAAGTGCTTTTCATGTGGCGGTGGTGCAGGGGGAATCCTCGGCCCCTTGTCCGTTGCGCCTGCCGACTTTGTGTGGGGGTAATGCTGTGCCCGGTATTCCCGGACGTCCTGCTCTTCGATACACAGATCGGCTTCCGCGCGCGACTCTTGAGTCTCTCCCTTCAATTCCCGCTGCAACCGGGCAGAACTAATGCCCGGGCCATCCTGGAATTTCAAGCGGTCCGCATGAAACTCCCCGGATAGGACTTTGACCGTGAAGTCGCGGGCCTCCTGGGGTGGGTTGATGACATGAAAAGTATATATACGAGAATCGGCAGAATTATCTACCCCGACATACTGTATGTACATACCAGCTTCCTTTCGTAATCTCCAAGAACGTGGAGCAGCCGCGTCGCCGCTGGACAATCGGCGTTAAGGGATTCGCGCTTGCGCCCGCGTGCCATGTTCACGGGGGACGGACCTGGATGACTGTTTACGACCGGTGTACGAGCGCCGGCGCAGGTAGGCCAGTCTCCCGCGGGTCAGCACTTCACTGCACAGATCTCGATGGCTTGATCGACCTGAGGCGGAACCCCGTGCGCGACGATCAGACTCTGCGTCTCTTTAGGGCAACATGGTCTTCGACCACTTGGAAGACGGCCTCAGATACCGTCAGCTTTCTCACCCCGACGCTGCGAAAATATACCGTCGTGTGATGAGGTTGGCACTCCAGGATGGTGCCCCATCCGTATTTGGGATGGCGAACGTATTGGCCTCGTGTCAATTTCATTGGCTTTTGTCGCGCCGACCTTCAGAGCCTGCCCTGAGCACCGCGAATGGGTCGGCAGTTTTGTCGTTTTCCCACCGTACTGACCTAAAGGTCAGCGCTACAAGTGCTCCATGTCGGGACTAGGGGCGAAAGTTCGTTTTGTTCGCCAGCCTGGCCTTCTCTTGCGCGGCTTGGTTCGCCTCGCCTTGTATCTTCTGACGTTCGATTTCCCTCTGGGGGTCTTCCTGCTCATCCAGGCGGATTGCTTCAGCGATAGCCTCCTGCGCCAGGATATCAAGACGTTTCGAAAAGATGAGCATTCCAAAAGTGGGCTGGTAGGAGGAACGGAAAAGATTGAACGAGTACTGCGCGTTTTCCCACCGCGCTATGACCTTTTCGCTGTCGTCATAGACCTGAAACGTAGAGAAGAGGATAACCGTCGCATCCGGCCTGGAGGCCGTTCCGTACCGCGCCGAAATAGCTTCGACCATGTCCTGGTCAGTCAGCTCTTCGGTTTTATAACGATCATAAATGACCACCATTCGAAATAGCGCGCTGTTGTAAAAGCTGAGCAGGACCTCCTTCACCGGGTCGGCGGGGGGCAGAGAGTCGAGAGAGCGCGAGGGCCGCCAATCGAGTTCTTGAATCATCGCCGGGCGTTGATGGATCACGCGCGCTCGGGAGGGTTCCATATCGGCCACTTTGGCTACCATGGGCAGGTTCATTCCCAATTGAACCCCCCGGTACGTGGAAAGATCTGGCGGGTCAACCAAAGGCGCCGAAACTGGGTCAGTACGAAGCCAAGAGGTAAGAACGCGTTGGGACGGCAACGGCTGTTCTCGGATCCATGACACCGGCTGAATGTTCAACCTTGCCTGGGTCGATTTCACATCCTGGGCGTTAATGAGGGGGGCGGCGGAAAGCACGGCCAATGAGATTGAGATGGCGAGGTTACGCATGCTGATCATGGGAGTCCTCCTTCAGGGGACTGGGGGCTTTACGAATGCCCCGCGCGTCGAACTTGAGCGGGGTCAGCCTTGCTGACGCTCGCCCATCAGCTCGAGGGTCAGCGACAGGGTACGGTCTAACGCGGACGCGGCAAGGGTTGTCCTGGTTGCATGGCTTTCCAGCTTCTTCCCAGAGAGCAGCGCCCGTTCATCCGCCGCGCCGCCGAAGTCAGTGGCAGTGCCGATGACTTCGCCCATCTTCGTTCTCATCTTTCACCTTAAGCGGAACCGTCGCGTAGCCGGCCTCCCCAAAGTACTTGCCCGCGCCATTGGCATGGGCGCCCCAGATTGCCCCGACACAAACCGCAGATCCCAGCAGCATGAGGAAGCCGGCGTAGGAAGGCCAAAACAGCGCCATCGCCGCCACGA
>JBEKAD010000034.1:0-15240 GCA_050018435.1 Terriglobia bacterium | reverse complement strand
AAGATTAAAGAAGCTAAGAGAAGATCGTAACCTTTCCCAAGGTGATATCGAAAAGCGCACCGGCTTATTGCGTTGCTATATTTCGCGGGTCGAGAATGGACACACGGTTCCGTCACTTGAAACCCTCGAGAGGCTGGCGGCGGCGCTCGAACTGCCCCTTTACCAGTTGTTCTATGAAGGGGACGGGGCTCCTCCGCTGCCCAATCTGAGCAAACGCCAGACGACCGAAGAGCTGGTTCTCGACGCAGATCAGGAAAAAGAAGTGCGTTTCTATGAGAAAGTGAAACGGCTTCTCACCCGGATCGACGAGAAGGACCGCCAGCTCCTGCTGTACATGGCCCAGAAACTGGCGAGCCGGTAAGCTCTTTCGTTTCATTGCGCTGGAGTGGTGCCTCTGGTTGAACATTGAGGCAAGGGTGGTTTATTCCCACTCGATGGTGCCGGGAGGCTTCGAGGTGATATCGAAGACAACCCGGTTCACGCCCTTCACCTCGTTGACAATGCGGGTCGCCATGCATTGTAGTAGTGTCGGTGGTAGTTGTGCCCAGTCAGCGGTCATACCATCCTCCGACTCTACTGCCCGGATGGCGACCGTTGAGGCGTAAGTTCGGGCGTCGCCCATCACTCCTACGCTTGAAACAGGCAAAAGGACCGCAAACGACTGCCATAGCCGGTCGCAAAGGTTTTGTGTCTTCACCTCTTCTTGGACGATAGCGTCGGCTTCTCGTACCATCCGCAGGCGATCACGAGTTACTTCTCCGACAATCCGGACCGCCAACCCCGGCCCGGGAAAGGGTTGCCGGTTCACCAGGGACTTGTCCAAGCCGAGCTCACGCCCCACTGTCCGGACTTCGTCCTTAAACAGTTCGCGCAAGGGCTCAATCAGCTTAAACTGCAAGTCGGAGGGCAACCCCCCGACGTTGTGGTGGCTCTTGATGGTGGCGGCTGGACCCTTAACCGACACCGATTCGATAACATCCGGGTAGAGCGTTCCCTGCACCAGAAACTCCACGTCCCCCAGTGCGTGCGCTTCGGCCTCAAACACCCTGATGAACTCCTCTCCAATGATTTTGCGTTTGCGCTCCGGGTCGGTGACACCAGCCAAGCGGGCCAGAAAACGCTCTGAGGCGTCGACCGCCTTCACCTTCAGGTGAGCTTGCTCCCGCAGTTTGCCGCTGACTTCAGTGAACTCATCCTTGCGCAGTAAGCCGTTATCCACAAAGACGCAGGTTAGCCGGTCGCCCAGCGCCCGCCCCACGAGGGTCGCGGCGACGGCGGAGTCCACGCCCCCCGAGAGCGCGCAGAGAGCGTGCTTATCCCCCACCTGCTCGCGGACTTGTTGCACGGTTTGCTCAATGAACGATCCCGGAAACCAGTTGGGCTTGATGCCGGCGATGTCCGAAACGAAACGCTGGAGGATTTCCCTGCCCTGGCTGGTGTGCCGAACCTCGGGGTGAAATTCCAGCGCGTACAGTTGCGCCGTCGGATTCTCGATGACCGAAATGGCATTCTGCGTCCGCCCGGTGATGGCGAATCCCGGTGGAACTTCCACCACATGGTCGCCGTGGCTGTTCCAGACCTTGAGGGGTGAGGGAAAGCCCGCCAGCAGCCGGGAGGACGGCAGGATATCAAGCTCGGCGAAGCCGTATTCACGCCGCCACGCCGCCTCGACCTTGCCCCCCAGCTTGTAAGCCATCCACTGCAAGCCGTAACAGATACCGAGTACGGGCAGGTTGAGCTTCAGCACGCGCTCGTCGCAAGCCGGCGACGCAGGGTCATAGACCGACGACGGGCCGCCGGAAAGAATCAGCGCCTGGGGGTTCATGCGCACTAAATCGTCAAGGGGAATGTTGCACGGCACGATCACCGCATACACCTGAAGCTCGCGAATGCGGCGGGCAATCAGTTGCGTGTATTGCGAACCAAAATCGAGAACGACGACGGGTTGGGGGGTGGGCATGGTGATGTCCTGGAAAAGAAGTGAGGAGCTAGAAGTTAGAAGCCAGAAGTAAGATCGTTGATATCGGCGCAGTTGACTTCTAACTTCTCGCTTCTAACTTCTAGCTCCTCACTTCGCCACAATACTCACCAACTTCTGCGGCACGATGATGACTTTCTTCACTTGCAGCCCCGCCAGGTGCTGGATGACCTTCTCTTCCGCGAGCGCCTTGGTGCGGATTTCCTCCTCGCCGGCGCTGGCTGCCACGTGGATGCGCGCGCGGAGCTTGCCGTTGACCTGCACGGGATACTCCAGCTCATCTTCAGCCGCCAGCTCGGCGTCAAACGCCGGCCAGGGAACTTTTAGCAGCGGTTCCGCGTGGCCGAGACCTTCCCAGAGCTCGTCCGCCACGTGCGGGGCAAAGAGCGAGAGGATGGCTACCAGGAATTCCAGCGCCGTCTTGTGGACGGTGGCGCGAATCTTCCCGGCCTCGACCGCCGCGTCCAGATCAGTCAGTTCATTAACCAGCTCCATGGTGTTGGCAATGTCGGTATTGAAGTGCCAGCGTTCTTCCATGTCTTCGGTCACGTGCCGGAGCGTCTGGTGTGCCTTGCGCAGCAGGCGGCGTTCCGCGGGCGGCAGGGAGGCCTTTTCTTCGGAAGTCAAATTCCCCGCCCTCACGCCTTGGAGTTTGCCGGCGTGCTTCGCCACCAGCCGATAGACGCGGCCCAAGAATCGCGATGCGCCTTCCACGCCCGCATCGCTCCATTCCAGATCCTTTTCGGGCGGCGCGGCAAAGAGCATGTAGAGGCGCGTGGTATCGGCGCCGTACTTGGCAAACATCTGGGTGGGGTCCACGACGTTCCCTTTGGATTTCGACATCTTTGCGCCGTCCTTGATCACCATGCCTTGGGTGAACAGCCGCGCCACGGGTTCGGAAAAATCCACCAGGCCGATGTCGCGCATGACCTTGGTGAAGAAGCGCATGTAAATCAGGTGCAGGATGGCGTGCTCGATGCCGCCGATGTATTGGTCAACCGGGAACCAATACTTCACGACTTCCTTATCAATCGGCGCCGTCGCGATTTTGGGATCGGTGTAGCGGTAAAAGTACCAGCAGGAATCGACGAACGTGTCCATGGTATCGGTCTCGCGCCGCGCCGGTTTTCCGCACTGGGGGCACGTCGTGTTCACAAAATCCGGCGCGTCCGCCAGCGGCGAGTGCCCCCGCCCGGTCAGCTTGACGTTCGGCGGCAGCAGCACGGGCAGGTCGCTTTCCGGCACTGGCACAATTCCGCACGCCTCGCAATAAATCATGGGAATGGGCGTGCCCCAGTAGCGCTGGCGCGAAATTCCCCAATCCTTGATGCGATACTGAACTGTCCCTTTGCCGAATCCCTTCGCCTCGGCGTCGCGGGTCATGCGCTCGATGGCCTCTTCCGACGTGAGTCCGGTATAGGGACCCGATGCCACCAGACGTCCGTACTCAACCGTCGCGTGGAGAGGCGCCGTGACTTCGGCTTCCGGGGGAGTTCCCTCCGGTACGATCACCGTGCGAATGGGCAACCCATAACTCGAGCAGAATTCAAAGTCGCGTTCGTCGTGCGCGGGCACCGCCATGATGGCGCCCGTGCCGTATTCCATCAGCACGAAGTTGGCCAGCCAAATGGGAACCTCTTCCCCATTGCAGGGATTGCGCGCCGTAAAGCCCGTGTCCGCGCCGAGCTTGGCCATGTCCACTTCCACACGCGCGCGAACGGAGGAAAATTTAATCCGCTCCACATCTCTGCGCAGCCGTGTGGGCTCCTTGGAATTCGCCAGCAGCTCTTCCACCAGCGGATGCTCGGGCGCCAGGAACACGGCGCTACAGCCGAAAATCGTGTCCACGCGCGTGGTGAAGATGCGCAGCGGTGTCCAAAGGTCGCTGACCGTGAAATCCACCAATGTGCCCAGGGATTTCCCGATCCAGTTCTGCTGCATGGTCAGCACGCGCTCCGGCCAGCGCACCAGGTCTTTCATGTCGTCGAGCAACTGCTCGGCATAGTCCGTGATTTTCAGGAACCACTGATCGAGTTCACGCTCGATGACGGGCGTCTCCTCGTGCCGCCAGCAACAGCCATCCACCACCTGTTCGTTGGCCAGTACGGTTTCGCACTCTGGACACCAGTTCACCCGGCTCTGCTTGCGATAGGCGAGCCCGCGCTCGTACATCTTCAAAAAGAACCATTGGTTCCAACGGTAGTATTCCGGCACACAGGAGGCTATCTCACGCCGCCAATCGTAGCTCACGCCCAGGCGCTGGAGCTGCCCACGCATGCGGTCGATGTAACTGAAGGTGAATTCGGAAGGGTGCCGCTCACTCTTGATGGCGGCGTTTTCCGCGGGCAGACCGAAGGCGTCCCAACCAATGGGATGTAGGATGTTGTTGCCCTTCATCCACATGTAGCGCGCCAGCGCGTCGCCGATGGAATAGTTGCGCACGTGGCCCATGTGAATGTCACCCGAGGGATAAGGCAGCATTTCGAGCACGTAGTATTTCTTGCGGCCGGGCTCGGCCTCGGTTTCAAACAGCTTTTCGTCAGCCCAGCGCTTTTGCCATTTGGTCTCTATTTGTTGTGGATCGTAGTTTGGGTTCATCGTTTCAATTCTGAATTCGGAATTATGAATACGGGCTTCCAGCACTTCATCGATCTCATAGTCCCCGTCGGGATGCGCCTCGCCGGTGATACATGTGAAGCACGCATGACCCGCGAAGGCGGAGCCGATAACCCAAATCGGTTCCCCGCAGTGGCAACGCGCTCCCGCCAACGCATCCCCAACGCAAATGCGAAAGCTCCTGAGCAAATCGACGGGATCCTCGTCGGGGTTATTCTTCACGTGCAGCTTGATGTACTCCTCAACTCCAATCGGAATGAAACCCATTTTTCCCTCATCCCTTCAAAGCCAGTTTTCTCATCATTCGCAGGTTGCGCCGATCGTCGCCCGGCTTATCGACGGGGGTCTCGCAGATGAAAGGAATGTTTTTCAGCTTCGGGTGCCGCACGATGCGGCCAAAAGCCTTGGCGCCGATTTGCCCTTGGCCGATGTGTTCGTGGCGGTCGGCGTGGGAGCCGAGGGCGGTCTTGGAATCGTTGGCGTGAATCACCCGCACTTTCTTTATGCCAATCGTCGCGTCAAGTTGCTTCACAGCCGCACGCAACCCTTCAGCCGTGTGGATAGCGTACCCCGCTTCAAAACTGTGCGCGGTGTCGATGCAGGCGCCGACCGGCAAGTCCTTTTCCGCACCGGCGATGATCTCCGCCACTTCTTCGTATGTGCGGCCGATGGCCGTTCCCTGCCCCGCGGTGTTTTCGATCAGGATGGTCAGGCCGTCGAGTTTCAATCCCGCCGCCGACTGGCGAAGTGATTCCACACAGGTCGCGATGGCCGCTGCCGGAGCGGCTCCCTTGGCGCTGCCGGGGTGAGTGACCAGGTAATCGGCGCCCAAAGCCAACGCCCGCTCGAGCTCCCGCCGAAAGGCGGCAACCGAGCGCTCCCGAATGAGGGCATCGGACGACGCCAGGTTAATCAAATAGTTATCATGAATAACCACGGGAGAAAGACCGTAGGCTTGGCGCGCCGCCCGGAAAGACTCACATTCCGCCGGGGTGGGATCGAGCGTCCGCCAGCCCCGCGGATTCGCGGAGAACATCTGAAAGGTGTCACAACCAATCTTCTTCGCACGATGCGCCGCATTCTCCAGAGCGCCTGCAATCGAAGTGTGTACACCCACCTTCATAGGAATTTCTCCCCCAAGTTAATTGTTCATGGTAACAGACCCGTTCGAAAGGCGTCAACGGAGGGGGCCTTCATGGTTACGCGAGGAATTACTCGGTAAGTTCGCGGAGCGGCAGACTGAATCCCGGGAACATTGGCGATGTCAGTGCATCTTCTGCGGAAAGCTTGGCAACCAAGGTCAAGCCTTCTTCCCCACGCCGGTAAATTTCCGCCGAAGGGCCGTTGGGATCGATGGTCCAGTACTCATCCACCCCGAATTTCCCGTACAACTTTAGCTTGATCGTGCGATCTCTCTTCTCGGTTCCTTCGGAAAGAACTTCGATGACGTGATCGGGTGCGCCTTGCACATTCTTGTGTGTCAGGATGCTGGCGCGAGCATTCGAAATGTAGAGAATGTCCGGTTCCACAACATCAAACTCGGAAAACACCACATCGAAGGGGGCAACAAATGCTTCACCCAACTTATGACTCTCCACGAACAGCCCAAGGCGCATGAATAGGCGGCCAACGGCTCTCTGATGCGGCGTTAGGGGTGACGGCGTCACAAACAGATCTCCTTCAATAATCTCACGCCGCTTGCCGTCTTCGGGCAGCAAGCAGAAGTCGTCGTAGGTTAGGCGCGTATCGACTGGCATATTGTAATTATATCACCTTCCCCCACCCCACCGAAACGGCGTTATACTTCACGGCCGATTAGTGGTGGAAATGCCTGCGGGCGAACCTGTCACGGCAAGTGCTGAGCGCGCCATCGGACTCATCAACGTGCGAGGTCATTCTGCAACCTTTTCGTGAGAAACAGGATTTGATCGGGGGATTAATCGAGAAGTTCGTGGAGGGGCGCGCTGAATCCCGCCAACCCGGGCGAATTCAGCGCCTCTGCGGCGGAGACTTGAGCCACCGCGTCTAAGCCCTTGTTTATAGCCTACTGCACATTGGGAGGCGTCCCTTGAACTGGACAGTTTGTCATGTTATTTCCGCTTTCCCGCTCGTTCCCGTAAGTGCCTGTTCTTTCAATGCGTTCTCAGGTTTGGCAGATGAAAATCGCCTCTTCCGATCCTTTGTTTTCAATAGGTTCGCAGCTTTGGGCTTTTGCGCGGCGGATGGACATGAAGTCGCCATGCAATTCCAGGGCACTTAAATGGCAGCCGCCATGCGTTCATACCCGCGGGCCGCGCCCCCAGCACGCGTCGTGTGCCGTCGGGCTGGCCCATCGGCGGCCTGCACCGGCGCCGGGCAAGCCGCTCCATACCCTCCCATAGTAGGCTAACGCCGGAGTCTTGTCAAGAGAGAAAGTAAAGCGAAAGTATAGGATGCCACCGCGAGGGTCGCCGGCAGGAGAAGCCCTGTCAGCGCCAGCCCGTTTCGTCACTTGCGGGTGGGCCGTTAATTGGCTTGGCGAGCTTTCACGCGCCGGCATTCCCATCCGAATCCCAAAAGAAAGATAACTGCCGCCACCGCCGCTACGTGGCCCAGACTGATTGCTATCATCCCGCCTCCAACCCAGCTTCCTGTCCCTGCAAGCGCCCGCACATGAGCCAAGATCGGAACCACCACGTACGCGAGTGATAGGGCGAGTAATAGAAGGAGAATGATTGCTCCTGCCAATGCAACCAGGCCGGCGCGAATACATTTGATAAGAACCATGGGCCGATATTAATCCCGCAGACTTGTCATGGCAATGGTTCGCCGGTTGCGTGAGGCATTACTCGGCGAGTTTGCAGAGGGGCAAATTGAAACCTGGAAACAGTGGCGAACTCAGTTCATCTGCTCCCGAGAGCTTGGCAACCAAGGTCAATCCTTCTTCCCCACGCCGGTAAATCTCCGCCGCAGGGCCGGTTGGATCGATGATCCAATACTCCTGGACACCGAATTTTCCATAGAGCTTCAGCTTGAATGTGCGATCGGTTTTCTCCGTAGTCTCGGAGAGGACTTCGACAACCAAGTCGGGAGCGCCCTGCGCGTTCATTTCTGTCAAAACTGACTCGCGCGCATTGGAAAAGTAAACCAAGTCGGGCTCGACGACATCAAAGGGGGAAAATACCACGTCAAACGGCGAGACGTAGACTTCGCCTAACTGGTGGTCTTCGACGAAACCGGAGAGGAAGCGGGTCAGACGGGTCACAATTCGTTGATGCAATCTGCGCGGGGCAGGGGTCACAAACAGATCTCCTTCAACAATCTCATACCGCTTGCCGTTGTTCGGCAGCAGGCAGATGTCTTCGTAGGTGAGGCGAGTATCAACCGGCATACAGGAATTATATCACCTGCTCCCTTTCATGCCCAAATGGCAGGGTACCGCGGCAGCCGATCGCCAATATCGGAATTCGATCCAGGGATTAATCGGTAAGTTCGCGGAGCGGCACACTGAATCCCGGGAACATGGGCGAATTCAGCGCATCCGTGGCGGAGAGTTTGGCAACCAGGTCAAGTCCTTCTTCCCCGCGCCGGTATATCTCCGCGGAAGGACCCTCGGGATCGATAATCCAATATTCCTGGACACCGAATTTTCCATAGAGCTTCAATTTAATCGAGCGGTCCACGCGCGAGGTGCTCTCCGACAAGACCTCGACGACGAGATCGGGAGCCCCTTGCACATTCTTGTGCGTCAGGACGCCAGCGCGGGCATTCGAGATGTAAAGAAGATCCGGCTCAACTACGTCGAACTCGGAAAACACCACGTCGAAGGGGGCGCTAAAGACTTCCCCCAGCTCATGGCTGTCCACGAATTGCCAAAGGCGGACACTCAGGCGCATAACAGCTCTCTGGTGCGGCGTTTGCGGTGACGGCGTCACAAACAGTTCTCCTTCAATAATCTCACGCCGCTTGCCATCTTCAGGTAGCAAGCAGAAGTCGTCGTAGGTTAGGCGAGTATCGACAGGCATGGAGTGATTATATCACCTGCCCCCTTCCGTGCACAAACGGCGGTATACTTCTCGACCGGTTGATGGTGGGAATGTTTGGGTAGCGCGGACCTGTTCTGTAGGTCCGCGGCTTTTACTCGTCCATTGGGAAGAGCCGCGGACCTATAGAACAGGTCCGCGCTACACCTGCTGCACCATTGATTGAAGGGGGGAATACTTGGCGCCAGTACCCGCCACGGCGGGTGCGAAGCGCCCGACCTGGATCATAATCCTGCTCGTAGCGCCGGCATCCTGCCGGCCAATGCCGCCGGGACGGCGGCGCTACATTTGAGGTCATCATGGAACCATTCCACTATCACGTTTATATTTGCGATCAAAAGAAACCGGAGGGAGTTCCCTGCTGCCCGGCGCGGGGCTCGGCGGCGACCATCGAGGCCTTGCGCAAGGAAGTGGCGGCGCACGGGTTGATGGACGAAGTTCAGATTACGACGTGTGGCTCGCTAGGGGTTTGCGAGCGTGGCCCCAACCTGGTGGTCTACCCCGAAGGCGTCTGGTACTCGGGAGTGCGGCCGGAGGACGTTCCCGAACTCGTCGAGTCGCATTTTGTGCAGGGCCGCGTGGTGGAGCGCCTGGTGAATCGCGACGAGGCCGGACTGCGGGCGGAAATCCAATCGAATCGCGCGAAATTCATGGCGGCGCAACGGGCCAAGGAAGCGGCCGGCGTCCTGCCCGATGACCTGAACCAAACCCTCCGCGCCTACATGGAGAGCCGCGCGTTGCTGACGGCCCTCGAACTCGACGTTTTCACCGCCGTAGGCAGCGGCGCAACGGCGGCGGAGGTTGCGCAGAAAATCTCCACCCACCCGCGCGCCACGGAAATGCTGCTGAACGCGCTCGCCGCCATGGGCATGATCGTGAAGCAGCAGGGAGTCTTTCGCAACACCCCCGCCACGGCGCGCTACTTCGCGGAAAGCTCCAAGGACAACGCCCGCCCCGGACTGATCCACATCGCGAATATTTGGCACCGTTGGTCCAACCTAACGGAGTGCGTCCGCGCGGGCACGGCAGTGGGCCACCAGGAAATGGCGGAGCGCGGCGAGGACTGGACCGAGCCGTTCATCGCCGCCATGCATCGCAATGCCGCCGAGCGCGCGCCGCTGATAGTGAAGGCGGTGGGCACGGAGGCCGTCGAGCGCCTGCTGGATGTGGGCGGAGGTTCGGCGGCGTACTCCATCGCCTTCGCCCAAGCCCATGAAAAGCTGCACGCGACGGTGCTCGACTTGCCTACCGTGCTTCCCATCGCGCAGGGGCACATCAGCGCGGCGGGCCTGGCCGGGCGCGTGGAAACGCGCCCCTGCGACCTGCGGCGCGATCCTCTGGGCAAGGGCTTCACGATGGTCCTGGTCTCCGCTATTTGCCACATGCTGAGTCCCGCAGAGAATCAGGATTTGTTCCGGCGCTGTTTTGCAGCCCTCGAACCCCAAGGCCGCTTGGTGATGCAGGACTTCATCCTGGAACCCGACAAGACCGCGCCCAAGCAGGCTGCGCTTTTCGCCCTCAATATGCTGGTGGGGACGCCCGCAGGCAGCACCTACAGCGACGAGGAGTACACGGCCTGGTTGCGCGAGGCGGGGTTCCAAGAGGTCCGGCAAATCCGCCTGCCGGGACCGTCGAGCTTGATGGTGGGGGTAAAGCAGTAGGCGGCACACGGCAGACAGTAGGCAGGAAACAGAAGTAGGGGCGGTTGGCGAACCGCCCCAACTCCGGATACGATCCCCCCCTCACCAAAACCCGCAACGAGCACTGGGCGGCCGCATCATGCGGTCACCCTCCTTGCATCCGAAAGCTTTGGCGAATGCCGGCAGATTGGAGAGCGGCCCGATGACGCGAAATTTCGGCAAGGGGTGCGGATTCGTGTTGGTCAGCATCCGAGCGTATTCCGGGCGCATGTTCTCCGCCCAACTGTGCGCGTACCCGAGGAAGAAGCGCTGCTCCGGCGTAAAGCCGTCCATATCCTTCGGCCGGGGTTTGCCTTCCAACGACTTCTGGTAGGCGGCATAGGCGATGGCGAGGCCGCCGAGGTCGGCGATGCTCTCACCCTCGACCAGCTTGCCGTTTTCGTGGAGTTTGTCTTCCACAAAGAAACCATCGAATTGGCTGGCGACACAGGCGCCGCGGGCTTCGAAATTCTTTTGATCTTCCGGCGTCCACCAGTTTTTGAAGTTGCCTTGTGCATCGAACTGGCTTCCTTCGTCGTCAAAGCCGTGCGTCATTTCGTGGCCAATCACCGCCCCCATGGCGCCATAGTTGAGGGCGTCATCCGCCTGGAAATCGAAGAAGGGGGGTTGCAGAATCCCAGCGGGAAAAACGATCTCGTTCATCTGCGGATTATAGTAAGCATTCACCGTGGGCGGGGTCATACCCCATTCGGTGCGGTCCACGGGTTTGCCGACTTTGTTCAGGTCGCGATGGAATTCGAACGTCTCGGCGCGGAAAACGTTTTCCACATAGGGTCCGCGCGTGATGTCCAGCGCGGAATAGTCGCGCCACTTGTCGGGGTAGCCGATCTTATTGGTAATGGCCGCGAGTTTAATCAGCGCCTGCTTGCGGGTGGCCTCACTCATCCAGGGAAGCTGGCGAATGTCATCGGCCAGCGCGGCTTCCAGGTTCTTCACCATCGCCAGGGCGCGCGTTTTGGCCTCCGGCGGGAAGGCCTGCTTGACATACACCTGCCCTAGCGCCTCACCCAAGGCGCGGTCGGTGGACCTTACGCACCGCTTCCAGCGCGGCAGAATCTCTTTCGTGCCGGTCAGGATCATACCCTTGAAATGAAAGTCCTCATCCACGAAGGGCGTGGATAAACTGGGCGCCGCGGCGTTAATCAGGTGCCAGCGAAGGTAAATCTTCCAGTTGGAAATCGGCTGGGCGGAAATCATCTGCCCCATTTCCTTGAAGAAGTCCGGGGCGGTCACATTCACATCGCCCTTGCCCTCGAGGCCCACCGCGGTGAAATAATCCTCCCAGGGGAAGTTCGGGGCCAGGGTCTTCACTCCGGATTGCGGCATGCGGTGATACACATTCTTAGGTTCGCGCCGCTCCACCACCGTCTGGGAGGCCTTGGCGAGCTGCGTCTCCAGGTCCATCACCGTCTGGGCTTCGGTGGCGGCGGTTGCGGCCGGGTCGCCCATCAGCTCAAACATTTTGGTCACGTGTTTCAGGTACTCGGCGCGCTGCTCCTTGGATTTGGGATCTTCCCGCGTGTAGTAATCGCGGTCCGGCATACCCAGACCGCCCTGGTCCACTTCGCCCGTCACCTGGGTGCTGTCCTTGAAGTCCTGCGTGGAATCCACACCAAAGAATGCGCCCGCTCCAATGCTCTGGAGGTGCGCGATCTCGGCCTCCAAGTTGGATATATTCGCAATCTGCTGGATGCGGTCAAGTTCAGGCTGCAAGGGCTTCAGACCTTCACTATCGATTTTCGTGGTGTCCATGCAACTTCCGTAGTAATCGCCAGTCTTTTGTTCGCTGCTTCCGCGCGGGGCCTTGGCGTTCTTGGCGGCATCTTCGAGAATCTGATGGAGAACATTACGGTTGCGTTCGTTGACCTCATTCCCGACGCCCCAGGCGGGGTAGGCCGGAGGAATCGGGTTTTTCGCCTCCCAGCCCCCGTTAGCGAATTGGTTGAAGTCCGTGCAGGGAGCGCAACTTCGATCCAAGTTAGCGCTGTTAACGCCGTGCTCGGGCTCGAGCGGCGCCGCCAGCATGACCAGAGACACCAGTGAAAGCAATACCAAAGCAAGCCACACTTTCCAGGACCGCATAAAGAAAGCACCTCGCAAGCATCAGGATGGCCGACGGAACCAAGCAAGGCCGCCGGCAAACTGCGTCATGCTATCAAGGAGCGGCGGCGAATTCCAGCAAGGAATACTCCTCGGCCACGGTTCCGTCAAAGTCCGATGGGGTTGAAAAAGACCCCTCACCTGCCCTCCTCCGTCGGGCACCCTCTCCCCTGGGAGAGGGCTGTTGTTTTGATTTCTATCCCTCTCCCTTGGGGAGAGGGTGTCCCGCCAGGTCGGGACGGGTGAGGGGTCTCTTCGCGGGTGATGCATTCATGGCCCTGGAGGTATGCGACACCCGCGACTTTGACGGAACCCTGGTTCCTCGGCAGGCAAATTAGGAACGGGATTCGTCCTCAAATCATTGTCAGAAACACCCCACCGAATTAGACTACAATGGCGCGATAGAGTTGCAGGCGGACGAAGGAAGTTTCCATGCTGATCGTCATGAAGCCGCAGGCGAGCGAGGAAGAGGTTCGCCGTGTGTGCGCGAGAATCGTGTCCATGGGCTACCGCGCCCACCCGATGCCGGGCGCGCAGCGGACGGCGGTGGGCATCACCGGCAATCCCGGGCCCCTGGAGCCGGAGGAATTCGAGAGCCTGCCCGGCGTGGCCGAGGCCATCCCGGTTTCCAAAGCCTATAAGCTGGTGAGCCGCGAAATCAAGGGCGAGGACTCGCTGATTCACATCGGCCCGCCGGGCGGCGGAGTGACCGTCGGGGGCAGAGAGCTGGCCATCATCGCCGGACCGTGCGCCATTGAGAACCGCGAGCAGGCACGGGCCGCGGCGGCGTGTGTGCGCCAAGCCGGCGCGCGCCTGTTCCGGGGCGGCGCGTTCAAGCCGCGAACTTCGCCGTACAGTTTCCAGGGCCTGGGGGAAGAAGGCCTGGAAATCCTGGGGGAAATCCGGCGCGAGTTCGGCCTGCTGATCGTCACGGAAACCATCGACCCGGAAAACTGCGACCTGGTGGAAAAGTACGCCGACGTGCTGCAAGTGGGGGCACGCAACATGCAGAACTTTTCCCTGCTCAAACGTGTGGGCCGCTCGAAGCTGCCCGTGCTGCTCAAGCGCGGCATGTCCGCCACGCTGGACGAATTCCTGATGGCGGCGGAATACATCCTGGCAGAGGGAAATTATAACGTCATTCTGTGCGAACGCGGCGTGCGGACCTTTGCTGATCACACCCGCAACACCCTGGATCTGAGCGTGATTCCGGCGGTGAAACGTCTCTCCCACCTGCCCATTATCGTCGATCCCAGCCACGGAACCGGCAAGCGCGACAAGGTGATTCCCCTGGCGCGCGCGGCCGTAGCGGTGGGGGCCGATGGGCTGATCGTGGAAGTCCACGCCGATCCCGACCACGCGGTTTCCGATGGCTACCAGTCGCTTTTCCCTGACCAGTTTGCGACGTTGGTCGAGCAAGTCACCGCGATTGCCGGAGTGCTGGAAAGGACCGTGGGCCATGTTCGCTAACAAAGGGCGAGCAGGCAGGTGGGCAAGTGGGCAGATGGGCAGGTGGGGGCTTTTCCTACTGCCTATCTGCCTATCTGCCTATCTGCCCGCGTCGGTTGCCTGCCGGCGCCCGCCCCCGCTCACGCCTTACATCGCTTATGTTGTGAACCATCAAAGCGCCACGCTGGCGGCGGTGAATCTGGCGGACTTCCGCGTCACCGCTTCCCTTCCGGTAACGCCCGAGCCGGAGCGCGTGCTGGCGCGCCCAGGCGCCCGGCAACTTTACGTGGTCTCAGCCCCCGGCAAGATCAGCGTGGCGGCCTTTCCCCACCTCCACCTTGTCACCACGCTCGAGGTGGGTAGCAGCGCCAAAGACCTGGCATTCTCACCCGATGGCCGCACCGCATACATCCTGAACCCGGCGGATCACGAAGTGGTTTTCCTTGATTGCAGGGGCGCTGCGGGCAGTTCCCCGGAAGGAGCAATCCCCAAGGTGACCTTCCGCCTCCGCTTGGCAGGCACGCTGGCAGACCTCGCCCTCTCCCCCGACGGAAAGACTCTGGTGGCCGCTTCTGAGAGCCCTAACCAGATCACCTTCATCAGCACCGCGACACGCCAGCCACTGGGGACGGTCGAGGTTGGGCAGTCGCCCGGCCCCATGGTGATCCTGCCGGACAATTCGAAAGTATTCGTTGCGGACACGGGTGAGGAGAAAATTTCCGCCGCGGACGTGGCCTCACGGAAGCTGCTTTCGCACATCGAGATTGGCGTACAGCCCACCGCCCTGTTGCTGAAGCCTGATGGCGGCGAAATTTTTGTTCTCGCCGCGCCGTCCTCCACGCTGGTCATTGTGGACGCCTTCCATGACAACGTGGAGCAGACTTTTCCCCTGGGCCGCGACCCTGTGGTGGGCGTTTTTCGGCAGGATTCGAGCGTGCTTTACATCGCCAATGCGGGGGATGGCTCGGTGTTAGCCCTGGATGTTCAAAACCGCGAGGTGCTGGCCTCAACCCACGTGGGCATGGAGCCGCGCGCCCTGGCCCTGACACCCGATCCCGATCAGCGGCTCCTGGTGGTCGCGGATCGCGCCGCCTCCAGCCTCGCCATACTGCACGCGGACCCCACCAGCTTGAGCAATGATCGCTCCGTCCTCATCACCACCGTGCCGGTGGGCGCCTCCCCGGTGGATGTGGTAGTCCCGGATTTCATCAGTTCGGAACGCTGACGCCTGGCGACCTGCCCGAGGTTTTGTGCTAGTGCCTTGTTGCATTAATAAGCGATATTATTCATGGCCCTCGGAAGGGCGGGGCTTTAGCCCCGCCGCCTCAGGACGGAGGGTTGAATGGGCCTTTAGGCCCTGAAGCCACGTCGCTTC
>JBEKAD010000033.1:0-15260 GCA_050018435.1 Terriglobia bacterium | reverse complement strand
GGGCAAATCAGCGCCACCAGCGGCCCTGGAACTTGCGGCACTGTGTTGTGCGCCAAAAATCCGTCAATCATCTGGGTGAGTTCTTTGGGGTCGGCGGGATAGAAACCTCCCGCCACCCCGGGCGCGCGAACTTTCTGTTCGGCGCCGCAGCCGGCTTGGTGCGGGACGGCAAGAATCAAAGCACCGAGCGCGAAGAGAAACAAAAGCTTGGTATGGAGATTCCTCATGGCATCACCTTCAAGTGGCAGATAGGCAGATGGGCAGTCGGCAGATGGGCAGCGGCTAAGAACTCTGGAGCGATCGGATCAACCGGTGCAACATCTTTCCTAAACGGTCACAATGCTCCAAAGTGCTTTGAGCTTCTGACTCTGTCAGAAGCCCGACGCGCGTGCAAAGGATCAGATGGGTTTCCACTTCCTTCAACGAGCCCTGGGAAATCCTGAGAAATTGAATGTATTCGCCTTTACTGTCCCGGCCATAGCCTTCTGCTATGTTCGCGGGGATTGAGCTCGCAGCGCGGCGAATCTGCGAGGTCATCCCGAAAAGTTCGTCTTTGGGAAACCGCTTCGTCAAGTGGTAGCAAGTCTCGGCCAGGCTTATTCCCTCCTGCCAGACTCGCAGGTCTCGATAGGAGCGAATCCTGCCCTCATCGTCCCGCCTTGGTATCTCTCTTACCAGTTCGCTACCCATCCGCCTCCATCCTGTTCTATTTCTCTCTACCTGCCCTTTAATAAGCAGATGGGCAGTGGGCAGGTGGGCAGTGGCTAAGAACTCTGGAGTGAGCCCATCAACCGGTGCTGTATCTTTCCCAACCGAATCGTGCCCTCATCGCCCGCCTTGAGACGTGGGAAAAGCCCACAGTCAGAACTGCACCGACTGTGGCTACCCGCTCTCTACCTGCCCATCTGCCCATCTGCCTATCTGCCCATCTGCCCGCTTCTCTACGTCCAGACCCCCGGAATCGGCGTCTGGCAGAATTGGCACTTACCATGGCGGATATAAACGCCGGCGATGGTGTAGCCGGTGCGGTCAACCACTTTTTTCCGGCAATGCGGGCAGTAGGTGCTCTCCGCCGGGTGCCCGGGCACGTTGCCGATGTAAACGTAGTGGAGCCCCTCGGCGTCGGCGATGGCCTTGGCGCGCTCCAGCGTCTCGATGGGTGTGGGCGGCAGGTTCTTGAGCAGATACTCGGGTTGGAAGCGCGAAAAGTGCAGGGGCACATCGGGGCCGAGTTCGGATTTGACCCAGCGCGCCAAGCCTTGGAATTCCGCGTCTCCGTCATTGAGCGTGGGGACCACGAGATAAACAATTTCATTCCAAACGCCGGCCTTGCGAACCGTCAGGATCGCTTCCAGCACCGGCTTGAGCTCGCCATTCACAACTTCCTTATAGAATTTTTCGGAATAAGCTTTCAGGTCAATCTTGATGGCATCAACTTGCGCGCACAGCTTTTTGAGGGGGTCGGCCTGAATGTACCCGCCGCTCACCACCACGCTACGCACGCCCGCCGCCCGCGCCGCGGCCGCGCAATCGAGCACATATTCGAGGAAAACCACGGGCTCGCTGTAAGTGTAGGCGATAACCGGGCAGCTATTCTGCCGCGCGAGAGCCGTGATTTTGTCCGGCGGCGCATAGGTGCTGCGGAGCTGCTCGGGACGCACCTGGGAAATGTCCCAGTTCTGGCACATCTTGCAATTCACGTTGCAGCCGGCGGTGGCGAGGGAAAAGGCCACAGAGCCGGGCATAAAGTGAAAGAAGGGTTTCTTCTCGATGGGGTCGATGTGGGCTGTCACCACGCGCGAGTGCACCAGGGTGTAGTAGGTGCCCCCGCGATTTTCGCGCACGCCGCAGTAGCCGCGCTCCTGGTCGTCAATCACGCATTCGCGCGGGCAGAGCTTGCACTTGGTTTTCTTGTAGGGCAGCTTTTCGTAGAACTTTGCTTCCCGGATGAACTGGGCGTCGCTTTCGGTGGCAGGTGGGGTTGCGAACAAGGGCGTTGCGAGCGGCAGGCCCACAAGCGCCCCGCTACAAGCCGCGAGGCAAGGAAGCGTAGCGGCTTGCAAGAAGGCACGGCGGTCGAGAGCGTTGAGAATCGTGAGGTCATTTGTCTGGCGTGAACCAGTCACGTTTTCCACCTATTCCAGCCCCAAAGGGGCGACCTATCAAAGCCCAGGCCAACGGCCTGGGTTAACACGGAGGTTTAGGATCACGAGCCCTGAAGGGGCGAAATAGAGATTTCGACGGCAATTGAGCCCAGGTTCTTGCGGACGGTCGCGGAAGATCCGTACATCCGTATCGCGTTATCACGCCCTTTCAGGGCTTGCACAGAGAAATCGGATTGATTTCCGGACCCAGGCCGTTGGCCTTGGCTGTGGTAGTCCGCCCCGTCGGGGCTCGAACACGCCGCGAGATTCTCGATGTGGCCACTTCCCATTAGATTTCCACCCGTCAACTCATACCGCCAGACTTCGGACCTCGGACTTCGGACTCTTAAACCTCCACCTGCTCAATGCGCTTCGGATCGCAAGTCCCCAATCGATGCTCGGCGTCGGCGGCGGTGGCGATATACGCCGGCTCGCGTTTTAGTTCGCGCAGGGATTTGGCGCCCATCTCCGAGCGCTTCTTCTCAATGATCTTCCAGCCCACGTAATCCAGCGCCACAGGGTCGCGCGACACCAGCAAGCCGTTGAAAGGCCACATCCATTGCGGCATGAAGGACGGCCCGCCTTCGTATTGCGCGTTGAGGCCGTCGCAGATGTGCAGCCGCACCTTCTGCCGGATGTGCGCGAGCGCGTAGACGTCAGCCACGTAAGGGTCGCCGGCATCCGAGTGATACTTGTTGGGATTGTGAATCGCGCCAAACATGCTCTTGAGCGCCAGCGTGACGCCGGCGATGCCGTGGTCCTTGAGCACGGGCAGGTTGATGACCGCGTCGCAGACCTGCGTCAGCGTGCGGCACAACAGACTGCCCGCTTTGCCGAAAGTGGCGAGGTGGTCCTCAAAACCTGACACGTCGTTGCCAAAACATCGCACGCCCGAGCCGCGCTCGGCGATCTTGAAGCGGGCGCGCTCCAGGTCGGAGTTCTGCCGGTCCCAGATAACAATTTCGGTAATTCCCGCTTGCCGCAGGCGCTCCGTGATGGCCTCCACCAGCTCGGGGTGCGTGGCGTTGCCGCGGCCACCCAGACAATTCACCTTCAGCCCCACCACCTCGCCCTGGCGCACGACCTTCTTCCACGCTTCGATGGGCGAGTTGCAGCCGAAGGATGCCTGGAGGGCGCGGTCGAGCAACTGGGCGAGTCGCGCGGAGTCGAAACCCATCCCGGCGCTGCGAATTTTCGCGTCGCGAGCAATGACTACGCGGGAGCGCCCCGCTTCGGCGGAGGCGGATGGCAACGCCACGGCGTGGCCGTCACCCAGCTTGCACCCGGCGAGTGTGCTCCCCAGCAGGAAGCCCTGCTTCAGGAAGGAGCGGCGAGTTGACGGGCAAGGTGGCCTTCGCACGGGAATCCCTCAGACGTGATCTCAGCGGGTCAGAACTTCAGGCGCGGGCCAGGGAATTGAGCGGTGGGGGAAGTCACCCACTAGCTGAGACGAAAACCGACCCAGACTTTTAGCAGCACATGGCGTGCCAAGTTGGGCGCCCGCGCATCGGGTTCTCCCCTTCGAGGTGCCCAAATGAAATCTCAAACTTCAATTAACCTGGTTTCTGCAACCTCTTTATTTTCAAATGGTTGGTTTTTCGGCCCAGCCAGTGAAACCCCCCAAGTTCTTTGCTAAGCACATGTGTTTTGATACACATAAAGGGGTCGCGACGGGAAAAGTAGAAGTCGGATTGCGCAGAGCGAAGCTCTGCGAATCGATGGCCGCGAATCCATGCGAAGCCACGGCCGCAGAGCTTTGCTCTGCGCAATCCGAAGCAACCCCGGACCGACAATCCGGACCGACTATCCGCCGAGGTTCGCCGCCGTGAAATAACCGCGTGATGGATTCGCAGAGCTTTGCTCTGCGCAATCCGAATCAATCCGGATCGACAATCCAGCGCTCATTGAGGCGTGAAAGCGACTTTCCTCACATTCGGAACCGGAGTGCTCCACCCTTTGGCGTCGTGCCAGAGGATGGCATTCAGGGTTTGCGTGGGGACGTCATCGGGCTCGAGAAAATTCATATGCATGCAGGCGATGGCGGCCTCGCGGGCCGGTCCCTTCAGTGCCGCGAGCGGCGGGTTCACCTCATAAATCGATTGCTGGGGCTCGATCGCGACGTAGGGCTTCAAGTCCGGCTTGGCCTGGAAGCTGTTGCGCATGTCATTGGCGATCAAGTCAAAGAGGGACATGGGAGGCAGTCCCAAAATCATTTCGATGGTTTTGACCATGCTGCATTGGGAATAAAACGTGGAATCGATCGATCCCCGGCGGATATAGGGGCTGACCGCGAGCGCCACAGTGCGGTGCCCATCGACGTGATCGAGCCCGGACTGCGCGTCATCCTCGACGACGAAGATCAGCGATGACCGCCAAAATTTGGAGTGCGAAACGCCTTCGACAATCTGGCCCACGGCCAAGTCGTTGTCGGCAATGCAGGCCTTGGGCGTGGAAAAGCCGGGATGCGTTCCCGCCGTGTGGTCCGACGGCAACTGCACCAACACCAGGTTTGGCATGGTGCCCGCGGTTTCCCATTGTTTCAGGTGTTGCAGGAAAATGCGTGCCCGCACCACATCCGGCACTTCCAAACCGTACGCCGGGTAATCCTTCACTACAAAGCGGTTGAGCGGGGCAATGGGGGCGGTGGTGTGAAAGTACCCCTGGAAGGATCCCCCGGCCTTATATTCCTCCAAAAGCTTGATTCTGCCAGTAATATCCGGTTTGTGGATACTGCCCACAAACTCGCCGAAATCGGCGATGGTTTTCTTCGCCTGGCGGGCGTTGTCCCAGATAAAGCCACTGTCGGCAAAAGCCAGGGGATCGTCGCCATTTTTCGGATAGCTGCGGCCCTGGTATCCGGGCCAGAGGGTGTAATCGGTCTCGCTGGCTTGTGTCACCCACTGGTGCCCATCGCCGCTATTGCCGCCGGAGGCGTAGAAATTGTCGAGCAGGACAAACTGGCGCGTCAGTTCGCGCGCGTTGGGCGCCACCTCGTCGCCGTACGCCTGGAGCGTCGGGTCGCCATTGCCTTTGCCGATGCCGCCGAGAATCTGGTCGTAGGGCCGGTTCTCCTTGATGATGTAGACGATGTGCTGGATCGCTGAAGGTTCGCCGGCCCGCACGGGGACTGGAATCGGCGCGGCGGCAGAAGGCTTTACGGCGGTGGAAATGACGCTCCCCCCTGGTCCGCGCCATCGCAGGTGATTGTTCTCAGCCACGGCGGTGGTATAGGCGGGGAGTTGGCTCGAATCGGGAACCGGAATCACCTGCACGGTGCCGCGATCGGAGTGAACATAGCGCCGCGTCGGTCCCGCCTCCAGCTCCAATCCCAGTTCCTTGGCGAAGCCGGGAATAGGCGCGGTTTTCCATCCTGTGCCTACGCCCAGAAGCGTCGATACCGCCAGATAAGCCCCGTCCAGGCTGAGGGCAATGTGGTCGGGATACCAACTGGTGGGAATCAGCCCCAGGATTTTGGACCCCCTGCGCGGGCTCTCGCCCACGCCGATCACCGCCACGGCGTTGATTCCCCCACACGCGGCGTAGAGCCGCCGCCCGTCCGGGGAAACCACCACCGCCTCCGGCGCAACGCCCGCTACTTTGCGTTCGAAAGGCTGGACCGAAATGGTTTCCACAACTTTATTCTGGGCCGTGTCGATCACGGAGATCGTATCGCTGTTACTGTTGGACACGAAAAGGCGATGGTGGGCTTCGTCCCAAGCGAGGGAGGTGGGGTGCAGCCCGACTTCAATATTGTTCGTCACCTTGCCCGCGGCGATGTCAATGCGGCTCACCGTGCCGCTGGCCGCGATGCCACGCTTGTCCACCACGGCGAGGTCCGCGCCCTTGTCTGAACCGGTGGCGGCAGTAAGATCCCGCGGACGCGGAAAGCGCCCGCCCCAGTTGCTGACGTATGCCACCGTGCTCGCGGCATTGATGGCGGCTCCGAAGGGCGCGATCCCGGTCTTTACCGAACTCTTCAGCACGCCCGTGCTCAAATCCACGATGGCCGCCGCGTCGTCAAAAGTCAGGGGAATGATCGCGTAGCGCGGCGAGGAGCCTTCCCGCGAGGGCGGTGGCACCGCCACCCCTCCGGCGGCGGTCGAGCCCAGCGCGTGGGCGATAGGTTTCGCGGCGCCATTCGCCACAGAAATCAGGCGTACGGAGCTCGTGACTTTCCCCTCAATTTTTTCGGAGCCGACTTCGCTTACCACCGGCGCGTTGGTGACCAAATCGAAAGCAATGCCCTGCTTGCCGGGCGTTCCCTGCGAGTGCACCTGTTCAAGGACCTTGTTCGTCTGCCAGTCCATTTTGAAAATGACCAGGCCCCGGTGAGGCGCCGCGAGGGCATAAACCTCGGAGCTTGTGGCGCCAAAGGTTACGCCGTAGACCCTGCTCTCAAAGATGGCCTGAATGCCCGCAGGAGTGATGCTCTGCCGGGTGGGGATGACTCCTGGATCGGGAACGCTTCGCACCGGCGCTTCGTCAGCATCCGCCGGGCGGGCAGGGGACGCCGCGCGGGATTTTTGCGGTGGGGCGCTGCTCTGCACTTCGGGCGGAATAGATGGTCCCGCTGGCTGTTGGCCTGTTTGGGCCCAGGCGAAAGTGACTCCTGCCAAAACTACAAGAGCCATATAAAGCAAATGCCGACCGCTGGTAGATGAGTTCAAGGTTACCTCCTGCCCGACTGGTGATACACCAGAGGATTGAACCGCAGAACGGGGAGAGCCCCGGTCGAGTGAATCCTGCTCGCGGCACTCCGTCCGACGGGGAAAGCTTCTGCTTCGAAGGCGCAGTATATCACGCTTCCCGAACCCCTCCGTTTGCGCCGAACCAGAGTGCGCGACATAAAAGTGGAAGCCGAGGTCCCTCAGACGTAGCGCGGGCAGCCTGCCCACGCTACAGGATTTTCCCGCCCGTCGCCCGGATAGGCCAAAGCCTTCCACTTTTATGTCGCGGCACGAAGCGGAACCCTACCGAGGTGAAAGCGTCAACCGTCACTTCCTTTGGCCTTTACGCCTCAATAAGGGTATAATCCCCCCAAACTTTGAAAGGAGTTTTTCTCATGTCTAAAGATTCTGAAATCAACCGCCGGGATTTTATTAAGACTACTGCGCGAACCGGGGCCGGTCTGGCGGCTCTGGGGGGGATCAGCTTTTTCACCAAACCGGAAAGGATTTTCGGGGCCAACGACCGCGTGCGCGTTGCCGTGGTCGGACTGCACGGACAAGGATGGGCGCACGTACGCCAATATTCCAAGATGTCTGACGTTGAAATCGCCGCCGTCTGCGACGTCGATGAGAACGTCATGAATGGGCGCGTGGACGAGATGGAAAAAAAGATGGGGCTAAGGAAGCCCGCCACCTTCGTCGACCTGCGCAAACTTCTGGAAGACAAGTCCATCGACGCAATCTCCATCGCCACGCCCAACCACTGGCACTCGCTGCAAGCGATTTGGGGCTGTCAGGCCGGCAAAGACGTTTACGTTGAGAAGCCCATGTGCCACAACCCTTGGGAAGGCCGCCAGTTGGTGCGCGCCGCGGAAAAATACAACCGGATCGTTCAGCACGGCACCAACAGCCGCTCCGGCCAAGCCATCATCGAGGGCGTTCAAAAGATGAAAGACGGGCTGATTGGCGAAGTCTATCTTTCGCGAGGTCTGTGCTACAAGTGGCGCAAGTCCATCGGCCACGAACCGGAAGCGCCTGTGCCTACCGGCGTCCATTACGACCTCTGGACCGGTCCCGCGCCTCTCAAGCCTTTCACCAAGAATCGCTTTCACTACAACTGGCACTGGGTGTGGGACACGGGCAACGGGGACTTCGGCAATCAGGGCATTCATGAGCTGGACGTGGCGCGCTGGGGACTGGGTGTCAAATACCCGAACCGCATCGCGGCCATCGGCGCGCACGTGATGTTTGACGATGACCAGACCACTCCCAACGTCCTGAACGTCGCGTATGAATTTGACATGCCGGACGGAAAAAAGCGGCTGTTGGAATTTGAAGTCCGTCACTGGTGTACCAACCACGAAGCCCAAATCGGCTCACCCGCATTCGGCGGAGGTGAAGTCCCCGCCGCGGTCGGCAACGCCGCGGAAGGCAAAACAAAGAAGGGGCCGGAGAACTCGGTCGGCAACATTTTCTATGGCTCCAACGGCTATCTGGCCATGAACGGCTACAACAGCTACAAGTCGTGGCTTGGCGAAGAGCAGGAGCCCGGACCCCACGCCAACGCGGGGGGCAACAACTGGGCCAATTTCATCGCCTGCGTGCGCAGCCGCAAGAAGGAAGACAGGAACGCCCCCATCGAGGAAGGTCTCCTCTCCTGCACCCTACTGCACCTGGGCAATGCCTCGTATCGAGTGGGCCGCGCCTTGCAGTTTGATCCGGAGACGAAGGAAGTGATCGGCGACGAAGAAGCTTCTCGCCTGCTCCGCGACGGCGACCGGGGTTACCGGTCGCCTTACGTGGTGCCGGACGAAGTGTAGTCGCGCGAAATAAAAACTTGATTTATCCCCGGCGGAGCGACTCCGCCGGGGCTCCGCGCAGCATACTGCTAGGCATGAGTAGTTCCCTGCCGCAATGGGCCAGTCTCCCACAGACTTATTGATCTTCCAAGCGACAAACAAGTAGAACCGAGTGTTGGACAGCTCTCCTGCTTTTCGAAGTTAGCTGGACTTCCATGTCAGGCTGGCGCCGACGGTTCACCATGAACCAGGACGCCAGCGCCCTCGAAAAAACTTGTAAGAAAAGCCCGTAACAATCGACTACCTTAGATAGAAAGAGCTGAGCCCATGCCAAATGACAAGTCGGGCCAAGATGCGCTTTATGAGGAGGCCATAAACACTTTTGGTGGGGCGCTCGACCGGCTTGCACGATCTTACGAAGCCGACGCGGACAAGCGCCGTGACCTCTTGCAGGAGATTCATATTGCCTTATGGCGAAGTTTCGAGGGGTTCGACGGCCGCTGTTCGCTCCGTACGTGGGCATACCGTGTGGCCCACAACACCGCTGCCTCGCATGTGATTCGGCAGCAGCGCGCGAGGTCGCAGACACTCGTCGGCTTGGAGGAGTTAGAGAACGTCCCTGACGATGGCGAGGGCGACCAGGCCGCCGATCGGCGCTACGCCCTGGAGCGGCTCTTGAAATTGGTTCAGAGTCTCAAGCCGCTCGACCGCCAAGTGATCCTGTCGTACCTCGAAGGCCTTGACGCAGCGTCGATTGGAGAGATTACCGGGATATCACCCGGAAACGTGACAATCAAGATCCATCGGATCAAAAACATTCTGGCTCGACGTTTCCAGGAGGGAGGCCGTCGTGGCGAATGAATCTACCCCTAACGATCGCCTGAAGAGTATTTGGCAGAACCAGCCATCGGGGGGCATCCGCATGTCCGTCGACGAAATCCACCGCCGGGCGGGGAAATTCCAGAAGAAGATTTATTGGCGCAATGCGCGCGAGTACATTGCGGCCCTGGTGGTGGTGGTATTCATCGGGTTCGACTTCTGGCGAACATCCGATGCGCTGACGCGCGTCGCTTTCGCAATGATTATCGCCGGGGTCGTGTACGCGATGTGGCATCTCCATCGGAGAGGCTCATCGCGAAGCCTGCCCGCGGACTTGGGGCTGGCAAGCGGTATCGAGTTCTACAGACGGGAACTCGAAAGACAGCAGGACCTCCTCCAGAGCGTCGGGTTCTGGTACCTGGGGCCGCTCATTCCCGGGCCCGTGGTTCTAATGGTGGCTAGGGCCTGCACCCACCCGGGCCACCTGCGGCCCATCGGCCTGTCCTTAGCGTTGTTTGCGCTGGTATTTGTTTTCATATGGAGGCTGAACCAGCGGGCCGCGCGCAGGCTCCAGTCCCGAATCGACGAATTGAATGGCCTGGAGGGGCCGCGCTAGCCGAGCGCACGGAGGTAGACGATGATGCGAAAAGCTCTTTGACCCACCGTCTTGACTTCCGTCTTCCGCCGCTTTACTCCTAGCCTTTCGGGGTCATTCGAAATCTGCTCAGCTTAACTTCAGAATCCCCTTTGCCCGGAGGCGGTGATGAGTCTCCTCAAGATTGCCAGTGTTCCTCCTGCGGTCGTCGCGCCCAACGCGACCGTGCTGGAGGCGGTAGATGTAATGGCCGAGCACGCCGTGGGCGCTGTCGCCGTGGTCGAGAACGGCCAGTTACGCGCCATCTTCACGGAGCGTGACGTGATGCTGCGCGTCGTCCTGCGCCATCGCAATCCCAAGGACACGCGCGTGGGTGATGTCATGACTTCACCCGCCGAGACCATCACCGACGAAAGCCACGAGGAAGATGCGCTGGTCCACATGGTGGAGCGCCACGTGCGTCACCTGCCCATCGTCAACGCCAACGGCCAGCTCACCGGCATGCTCTCCGTTCGCAACCTGCTGGAGCATCGCGTGGACGAACTCGCGCGCGAACTCCATTCCCTCGATCAATACCTTTCCAACGACGGCCCGTGCGGTTAAGTTCAGCCCGCCGCGCGGTAAGCTCCCAGGATGTCCGGGAGGCCCACCACCCCTTCCAACTTTCCAACTTCCGAAAGTTCGCGCGGTTCACGACGCGCAGAAGCGGCCAATCACCCAGCCGTCGCAGCGTCTCATCGAGCGCATGGTGCGATTGATTCTGCCCGCGGCTTCTTGTCGCGAACCTTTTCCATCGCACGGGCCGCCGCCCTCAGACCACCTACGACCGCGAAGGGATAAGCGAGGAGCGTGAGGATCCGGACGGCCCCGCTGGCCGCTGAAGCCCATACGTTTCTTCGCGAACTCCTTCCCGGCTACGGCCCTTGTTTCTAAGTTGAGAGATAGTAAGCGCTTGAAAATTTGATAGTTGCCAATTTTCTTGAATGCTCCTTTCAAACGTTTTTGTAATGGCGCGCCCTTGAAAAAGATGGTATGGTCAACCGCGCAGTTTGTTGTGGTAATTTCGGCGCGATCGCAAACGCGAGCAGCGCACAAAGTACGGCTACAGGATTTGCGAGACGAGGTATTACAGAAGCCGTCGGGTATTCCCGGCGTTGCCAATTCGACAAATTGCCAAAATCATACTAACTAGGTGCTTTCAGCATGAAGGAACAAGGAACGGTAAAGTGGTTCAACGCCGCAAAAGGGTACGGATTCATCCAACGAGAAAGCGGCGAAGATGTATTCGTACACTTCTCAGCAATCCAGGGCGAAGGGTATCGCACGCTCGAAGAGGGAGCCCGGGTGAGCTTTGAAGTCAAGAAGGGCCCCAAGGGTTTGCAAGCGGCGAACGTCGAACGTGTCTAAGACCCGCAATGCGGGGTAACTCGACTGCTTAGCGGGCTAGAGTTTTCGCTTCTCCGGTTGCCGTCGAATGGTGTGAAGGCTTGCCCGCCAGCAGGTATAATCTTCTCTGATGCCAAGCGGACCGCTTCGCAAAAGGGCGAAGGGGTGGTTTCCCCAGTCCTCTCCTTTTGGTGTCTGAATCCAACAGGGCACTCGTACATCCAATAGAATACCGGCGGCCGGGGCCTAATACCTGGGTGGGCATTTGAGGAAACTACATGGCTCAGCTCAGTGTGGCACTGCCGACTTCTCCGGCCGTCCCCCTTCGCGACCAGTTCAAGCCCGTCAAAGCCGCTTTCATCATTGCGATGCACTTGGGCGTCATCGCCGTTTTCTGGCACCGTGGGCTCCCGGCCGGCCCTGAGCAGCCGGGCCTGAAACGGCTTCGATATCGCCGTTGATCAGCGCAATGACGTTCCAGGTGGCCATGTGGTTGTCAATGTTCCTTACGGTGCATTTTAACAGAGTCGGAAATGGGCCGCTGCGGATTGACGATTGACCGGGTGAGTATGCGGGAAAAGCTCAGCCGCTCATCAGTGGGGCTTGGGCTCTGTAAGCTCCTTGTGCAGTGACTGAACAAGAGATGTTGCTGCGTTATTGAGAAGAACTGCGTCGGAACCTGCCGCGATGAAACGAAAGCCCATATCGAAATACCGCCTGATGTCCCTCGGATTCGGCAACAGAATTCCGCAGTGCTTCCCGCGTGACAAGACAGCTTGGGTGGTCCGCCGGGCAGCGGAGACGAAATCCGGATGTTCGAAATTACCGAGTATCCCCATGGAATGCGACAGGTCCGAGGGACCGATGAACAACACGTCCACGCCCTCGACGTCGGCGATGGCCTCGGAGTTCGCAACCGCAGCGGGCGACTCGATTTGAACGATGGTCAACAAGGCCTGTGATCCCTCCATGTAAGGACGAGAATTGGAGCCGTACCCACAGGCGCGATTCGCAAATGCCACGCCGCGCACACCCGCCGGAGGGTAGCGCATCGCGGCGACAGCCGCCTTCGCCTCCTCTGGCGTATCGATACGGGGAAACATGATGCCATGCGCGCCGAAGTCGAGAACGCGATGCACGCGCTGCCGCGCGGTCGATTCTACCCGCACAATCGTGATGCATCGGCGCGTGGCCAGGGCTTGCATCTGCGCCAGTGCATCCCGCTCATCGCCCGCCCCGTGCTCAAGATCAATGACCGCCCATTCATAGCCGGCGGCAGCCATCAATTCGGCGGTCTGAGCAGACCCCAGTGAGAGAAAGCAACCCAACACTGCCTCGCCCCGCGCCAGGCGCTGTCGAAACTGTTGTGCCTCCGCCTGGGGCCCGTACTCGTTTGTAGGTGTCGTCATAGCTGTCTCACGATTTACCACCAGTGTGGAATCAGCGGAGCCCCGAGGACCCGCTTTCTGCCGCACATGCCTGGGGCGCGTATTTCTCGCGCATCAGGAGCAAGTAGGAAAGCGCGCCCAATGCCAAGACGACCCAGATGGCCCGCATGGGTGCTCCGTAGCTGCCGGTTTGCTGTTTTAACCAGCCCGTCACGATCGGCGCCACGATGCCGGCAAGGCTGGCTGCGCAGTTCTGGACTCCGCTAATGCGCCCGATGGCCGTGGCCGGGACCAGGGTTTGGGTGAGCGCCCAATAGTTGGCAGTGGCCAACCCCAAACCCGAGAGTGAGATTACCGCGAAAACCAGGGCCAGGGTGACGGAGGAGGATTGCGCGCCGATCAATTCTGTGCAAGCAATGGCAAAGCCCGCGAGGGTGAACCACTTCCTCACCGTAACCGGGTTGCCGCCGCGGTGAATCATCCAGTCGGCAGCCCACCCTGCCAGCGCCGCCGTAATTGCCATTCCACCAAAACTAAAGAATGTATAGAAGCCCATCTTGGAAAGGGACAGATGGCGCTGCTCGACAAAGTAGGCGGGCATCCACGTCATGCAGAAATAGACGAAGTACATGTAGCAGAACGTCGCGATGATGGTGCCCCAAGTCACCGGACTCGCCATGACTCGGCCAAATGTCACAGGCGCCTTCCCGGCTTCCTTCGTGACCTGGCTCGCAATTTGTGGGCTGTCGTTCCTGACGAGTAGTAGCCATGGGATCAACCAGACGGCGCCACCCAGTCCGAGCAGCAGGAACATGGGACGCCAGCCATACAGCATGGTCAGCCAGGCAGCAAGAGGGACGGCGATCGCGGGCCCAATCTTCGTGCCCGTCAGATAGAGGCCCACCGCAAGGCCACGCTCCGTCTCGATGAAATGGCAACGGATCCACCGGATGCTTGCCGGTGCAACTATGGATTCAGCGACCCCTAGAAGCACACGAAGCGTCACCAATTGCGTGACGGAGTGCGCAAACGCCGTGCTGGCTGAAGCAATACACCAGAGCACGAAGCTGAATGTGTAGGGGAACTTCACTCCATACCGGTCCACTACCCATCCGGCAGGTATCTGAAGCGCCGCATAAGCCCAGAAGAACGCGGAGTTAAGCATTCCGCGATCCGTATCCGAAAGATTGAACGATTTAATGAAATAGGGGATGGCGAGGACTACGGAGAGGTTGGTTCGCGACGCGTAGGCGATGATCATTCCCAGGCTCAGCAGCCCGACAATCACCCAGCGCCGTTTGCCTCCGTAAGCGGGGTCCACCGCACGAGAAATAGCAAGGTTGGTCATGGCATTCGCTGAAGATAGTCAGAGCAGCCCCGAAACGGCTCACTTAACAGCAATGACCGAGATCTGTTCCAAAGCGGGCCAGTGGCCTTTGGCATCCGGAACTCTCGAGGCCGGCGCGGCCTGCTGAATAGTCGTCCGTGCAGGGTACCGGGCTTCGAAGTATCGGGCGAATAGGCCGTTTATCCGAGCTAAGTCATCCATGTTGTCGAGGTACACGGTACTTGAAACGACGTTCGAGAAACTCATGTCCGCTTCTTTGAGAGCGTCAAGCATATTTCGCATGGATTGTCGGAGTTGAGTTTCGACCGACGCGGCATAGATCCCTCCATTGGCGCCAGGGATGAAACCGGCTGTTGCGGAACAGTAGAGCGTGTCATCGGCAAAGACGCAGGGGCTGGCAATGGGGCTTGGCTCCGTATTCTTTGGGCGCACTACCCGCCGTTTTGTAAGATCCATGACCGCCACCCCAGTGAACTCGATGTTTGCGCCACTCGGAAGCCCGGCGACTTTGATTGGGGTCCAGGCAGGCGGGTTGCCGAATTCAAAATTTCTTGCGTAGACCCGGGTCATGACCTCCATGGGCACTCTGTTGGTCAGGTATGAGTTCATGCAAACCAAGTTGCGAAAGTCGGCACCGGCGGCCTTAAGAGTCTTGAGCATGCGATCCAGAGCGAGCTGCACCTGAGCTCCGGGATCTTCTGGTATGTGGGCCGTATTGATGTCACGCCCGAGAAAGCCGGAAAGATACAGGCGTTCACCAACCAATACGGCAGGGCTAAGGGGCGAATTTTCCGGATAACCTGGAGGGATGATCGGCTTTTTCGAAGACACATGCTTTACGGCGACGGCGCTCATTTCCACAGGAGTCGTGTTGAGTCGGGCGACTCCAATCGTGGAACGCGCCGGGGGCGCCTTGGGGAAGAACTCTTTCCAGCCTCTGTTGAGGGGTCCCTCATCTGCGTAGTCGGTCAAATAAACTTGTACGTAGACGACATGCTCCATGGTCAGCCCGGCAGCCTCGACTACCTTTTTCACGTTGGCGAGACACTGCCGAATCTGTGCGTCCGGTTCCTTGGGAATTCGTCCCTCAGCGTTCTCGGCGCCCTGACCCGCG
>JBEKAD010000032.1:0-15274 GCA_050018435.1 Terriglobia bacterium | reverse complement strand
TGGACCCTCCGGGGAGCCAACGCCATCCTGGCCCTGCGCTCCTGCCACCTCAACGGCCGCTTTGAGAATTATTGGGAGGACCGGCGCGCAGCGTGACTTCCACTTTTATGTCGCGCACCCGGTGAGTACCATCGCGTTGACCGTTTGAAGGGAGGGAGATATACTGCGCCAGAGGGTTTTTGGGGGCTGAGTTAGCCACGTTTCATGCATTTGCAACCGGCTTGTGATTCTTCTCCCCGCGGTTACTCAGTTCCCTCGGGCATCGGTATGAAATCCAATGGGCTTTCCAGAGAGCTTGCCAGGATCGTAGGCGAGGAGGGCGTATTGTGGCGTCAGGAAGATCTGATGCTCTATGAGTACGACGCGCTGTCCTCGCTGCGGCAACCTGACGTCGTCGCTTTTCCCCGATCGACTGAGCACGTCGTGCAGATTGCGAAGGTGGCGCTGCGTCACAATCTTCCCCTTGTGGCGCGCGGCGCTGGCACGGGTTTAAGCGGCGGTTCGGTGGCTACGGAAGGTGGCATCCTGCTGGTCTTCTCGCGCATGAAGCAAATCCTGGAAATTGATTTGGAGAACCAGCGCGCGCGGGTGCAGCCCGGAGTGGTGAATCTTGACCTTTCCCTCGCCGTCGCGGACGAAGGTTATTACTACGCGCCTGACCCCTCCAGCCAGAAGGCCTGCACGATTGGCGGCAACGTAGCGGAGAATTCCGGCGGTCCCCACACCTTGGCTTATGGAGTTACGACCAACCACGTTTTGGCGCTGGAAGTAGTGTTGCCAGATGGCGAGGTGATTCACACCGGAGCCAGCCATTGGGACCGGCCGGGATACGACCTTACTGGAGTCTTTGTGGGATCGGAAGGCACCCTCGGCATCGTCACGGAAGCCACCGTGCGATTGTCTCGCAAGCCCGAGGCGGTAAAGACGCTGCTGGCGATTTACGATAAGGTTGTGGATGCAACGCGCACGGTCGCGGCCATTACCGCGCGCGGCATCACGCCGGCGGCTCTTGAAATGATGGATGGTTTTTGCTTGCGCGCTGTGGAGGAAGCCACTCACGCCGGTTATCCCATGGATTGCGCTGCGGTGCTGCTGATCGAGGTCGAAGGCCTGAAGGAAGCCGTGGAAGAGCACGCGGATGAGATCGAGGCCGTGTGCCGGGAAAATCAGGCACGCGAAGTTCGGCGCGCGAAATCAGCCGAGGAGCGCGACCTGTTGTGGAAGGGAAGAAAAAATGCCTTCGGTGCGCTGGGGCGCATCAGCCCCAACTACTATGTCCAGGACGGCGTCATTCCACGCACTCGCTTGCCGGAAATGCTGGACTTCATTGGAAGCATCGAAAAGAAGTATGACTTGCGCATTGGCAATATCTTTCATGCGGGGGACGGAAACTTGCATCCTCTCATCATGTATGACGAACGCAACCGGGAGCAGACCGCGCGTGTGAGCAAGGCGGCAAAAGACATCATCATGCGGTGCGTGGAAATGGGTGGGTCGATAACCGGCGAGCACGGTGTGGGCTTCGAGAAGAGCGATCTGATGCCGCTCATCTTTTCTGATGATGATTTGGAATTGATGAGCCGAGTCAAGAACCTGTTTAATCCTCTGGGACGTTTGAATCCAGGAAAGCTTCTTCCCACGGGGAAAATGTGCGGGGAGCTGCGAGGAGGGTTGGCGGGGGGAGGCCCGGTGTGACCCTGGCGGTAGATTCCGTGCGGGCGGATTTGGCGGCGCTCGTGGGCCCGTCCCACGTGCTGGCGGATCCCGCTGCCTGCGTAGCTCTGGCGGTGGATGGCAAGATCCCGGATTGCGCCGTCGCTCCGGCCACGGCGGAAGAGGTGGCTGCGGTCCTGCGTTACGCGAGCGAGCATCATCTGGCGCTGATCCCGCGCGGCCATGGCACGAAACTTTCAATGGGGAATCTCGCGCGGCGGTATGACGTTGCCCTTTCTCTGCGCGAATTGAATCGTGTCAGTCATTACGAGCCTGCGGACCTGACGATCAGCGTCGAGGCGGGGATGACGTTCGGAGAGTTCCAGAACCTCGTCGGCCGGAACGGTTTGTGGTTGCCTCTCGACCCGCGCGGGGGGGCCGAGTCGAGCATCGGTGGAATCATCGCGGCGAATGCGGCGGGGCCGTTGCGCCAGGGTTTCGGTGGCCCCCGCGACATGGTTCTGGGATTGAAAATCGCAACCACGGACGGAAAAGTCGCCAAGACCGGCGGGAGAGTTGTGAAAAACGTCGCGGGCTACGATCTTGGAAAACTGCTGACGGGTTCATTCGGTACGTTGGGCGTGATTGTTGAGGCGAGCTTGAAGCTCTTTCCGAAGCCACCGGAGCGCGCCACCTTTACGATGCGAGCCGGCACACTGGGCATTGCGAGGGACTTGCGCAGGAGCATTCTGCGCTCGCCGGTCGATCCCATGCGGCTTGTGCTGGTCGATTCGCTTGCCACGGCGCTGCTGGGTGATTCGGCCCAGGCCCATGAGCGGCTGGGGGCGGAATTGTGGATCGAAGTGGGCGGATCGCATCGGGTTATTGAGCGTTGCGAGCGTGAACTCAGGCAACTCGCCTCTGCCGTGGGGGCGCCACTGGCGCGCCTGGAAGGAGCGGAGGAGGCGTGGGAGCACGTTTCAAACCTCGCCCTTTGGCTTCAGCACAAATACCGTGACGTCACCCTTCTGAAGGCCGCGCTGCCCGTGGTGGCCAGCGAGGAATTCCTGAGCCACGCGCAACAGGAAGCCGAAGCTGAGCGGATCGCGCTCGCGAGTTTCGCCCAGGTGGGCGTGGGTATTGTCCACCTGTGTGCATTGCAGGAGACGATGAGCGCCAGTCTTGCGGGTTGGGTGACCCGCCTGCGCCAAGCGGCGACAGACCTTGGGGGTACGCTGGTCATCGAACATTGCCCGGTGGACCTCAAAAGCCACGTGGACGTTTGGGGCGCGGGCGGCGACGATCTTGCCGCCATGCGCAAAATGAAATATGCCTGGGACCGCAAGGAGGTTCTGGTGCCGTGGCGGTTCGTGGGTGGCATTTAGAAGGTTGTAGGGGTACGGCTTGCCGTACCCCCATGGTTCGGTCGCGCGACCAAAATGCAGAGGGTACGGCAAGCCGTACCCGTACTACCGGGGCGATTGAGTGATTGAAACTGTGAAAAGCGGAAATCCCACAACTGCGAAAGAAACAGCCCAGAAGCGCTCGGGCTACGGCGCGGGCGAGGCGCCGCGCTGGGGGGATTATTCCCGATGTGTGCACTGCGGTCTGTGTTTGAACGCCTGCCCCACCTACCGCGAGCTGGGACTCGAAATGGACTCGCCGCGCGGCCGCATCTACCAGATCATCCAGGTGGAAAAGGGGCGGCTGGCGCTGGGCGAGAGTTTCGTTCGTCACATCGATCTTTGCCTTGATTGCCGCGCTTGTGAAACGGCGTGCCCATCGGGCGTCGAGTACGGGAAGCTGGTGGAAGTTGCGCGCGGGCAGATCGAAAAGTACTATCACCGGCCGCCGCTTACCACTTTGCTGCGCAAACTTTTTTACTACGAAATTCTGCCGTATCCCCGGCGGCTGCAATGGGTGGGGAAGCTCCTGCGCCTGTATCAGCGCTCCGGACTGGAAAAGCTGGTGCTCGCTTCACGGGTGCTGAAGTTGCTTCCCGGCCGGCTCGAGCAAGTGGCGCAACTCGCCCCGCGCATGGAGAAGCCATTCTTTTACGAACGCCTGGGCACGACGGTTCCGGCGGAAGGGAAGCGGCGTTACCGCGTGGCGCTGTTCGCCGGGTGCATCGCCAACCTTTCCTTTGCCCGGCTGAATGACGCCACGGTGCGAGTGCTGGCCAAGAACGGCTGCGAGGTGGTGATCCCGGGTGGCCAGGGATGCTGCGGCGCGCTGCACGTTCACGCGGGCATTCGCGGCATCGCGCGCGATTTGGCCAAGCGCAATATCCAGGCCTTCCTGGCGGGGGAATTTGACGCCGTTATTTCCAATGCCGCCGGCTGCGGTTCAGTTCTCAAGGAGTATCCGCTCCTCTTTGAGGAAGAAGACAGGGAATTCCTCGAACCGGCAAAAGCCTTTGTGGCCAAGTTGCGCGACGTCACAGAATTCCTGGCAGGGATTGACTTGAACAGGGAACTGGGAATAATGAAGGTTCGGGCGACTTATCAGGATCCTTGCCATCTGGGACATGCGCAGCGCATCCGGACAGCCCCGCGCAAGCTGCTGGCGGCCATCCCGGGACTGGAACTGATCGAGCTGAAGGAAGCGGAAATCTGCTGTGGCAGCGCGGGTGTTTACAACGTCGTTCACAACGAGATGTCGGATCGGTTGCTCGAAAGCAAAATGCGCCGCATCGGCGAGACCCGGGCGGAAGTGGTTCTGACCGCCAATCCCGGTTGCCTGTTACAGCTTCGCGCCGGGGTGAAGCGCGAGGGCAACCAACGGCGTGTGATGCACGTGATCGAATTGCTGGACGAAGCCTATAGAATTGCCGATTGATGATTGTCGATTTTCGATTGCCGATTTTCGATTGAAAATCCTCCGTTGTCACGTATCAGGGGTCAGCAGAAACATTTACTGAAACCTCAGAATCGAAGACTGGGAATTTCAGTCGGTTCAATCGTCCAACGGCAATCGAAAATCGGAAATCCGACATCGTCAATTGAAAATCGGCAATCCTACGTCGGCAATCATCAATCAACAATCGACAATCGGCAATCGACAATTAAAAAAGCGAGGTTTCCGTGGATTCGAATAATGTTCTGAGGCCGTTGGACAATCCCCAGACCCACCATCTCAAGGACTATGAGGCGTGCTGCGCATCGTTCCGCTGGGAAGATATTCACGAGGAGTTTGATTGGTCGAAGACAGGTAAGGTAAACGTGGCGCACGAGGCCATCGACCGGCACCTGACCCGCGGCCGCCGCAACAAATTGGCGCTGATCTACACCGACAAGGAACGCACCGAGCGTTTCACTTTCGAGGACATGTCGCTCCTGTCGAACCGCTTTGCCAACGTCCTGCGCAAGCTGGGAGTGGGGAAGGGTGACCGCGTGTTCGTATTTCTGGGGCGGCGGCCGGAGCTTTACATCGCGATCCTCGGCATCCTGAAAATTGGAGCGATTCCCAGCCCGCTCTTTGAAGCTTTCATGGAAGATGCGGTGCGTGACCGCATGGCCAACGCGGAAGCCGTGGCTTTAGTGACATCGCCGGCGCTCGTGGAACGCGTGCCGCAATACGATCTTCCGGCCCTCAAGCACATTATTCTGGTGGGGGCCTTGCCGAGCGAGTTGGCGGAAGGGCAGAAGAGTTACGAAGCGCTGATGGAAAAGGCTTCCGACAAAACGGAGATTGAATGGCTGACGCTGGATGACCCACTCATCATGCACTACACCTCGGGTTCGACGGGAAAGCCCAAGGGCGTGCTGCACGTGCAAAAGGCGATGCTGGGGCACCTGATGACCGGCCGCTGGGCGCTCGATATGCGTGAAGACGACGTCTATTGGTGCACCGCCGACCCCGGTTGGGTAACGGGGACGTCTTACGGAATTTTTTCACCCTGGCTCAATGGCACCACCAACCTGATCCGTGGCGGCAGATTCAATGCCAGCGATTGGTACGAAACCATCCAGCGCTTTCGGGTGAACATCTGGTACAGCGCTCCCACGGCGTTCCGCATGTTAATGGCCGCGGGGGAGGAGGTGGCGCAGAGATTCGATCTTTCCAGCCTGCGGCACGTGCTGAGCGTGGGTGAACCGCTCAATCCTGAGGTGGTGTGGTGGGGTTGGAAAACCTACGGGAGGCGGATCCATGACAACTGGTGGATGACCGAAACAGGTCATATCCTGATTTCGAATTATCCCGCCATGACCATCCGTCCGGGCTCGATGGGACGACCCATTCCTGGGGTGTATGCCGCCATCGTCGATGACGAGGGAAGGGGATTGCCGCCCAATACTCTCGGCAACCTGGTCGTAAAGCCCGGGTGGCCCGGCATGATGAAGACAATCTGGAAACAGCCGGAGCGCTATGAGACCTATTTCCGCATTCCGGGTTGGTACGTTACCGGGGATAGCGCTTATCAAGATCCGGACGGCTACTTCTGGTTTCAGGGACGTGTTGACGACCTGATCATCACGGCGGGCGAGAACGTGGGGCCGTTCGAAGTCGAAAGCTGCCTGGTGGAACACCCGGCCGTGGCGGAGGCGGGCGTGATTGGAAAGCCCGATGCCATGCGCGGACACATCATCAAGGCTTTCATTTCACTGCGCGAAGGCCATGTGCCCAGCGACGAGCTGAAGGAGGAAATCCAAAAGTTTGTGCGGCAAAAGTTGGCCGCGCACGCGGCGCCGCGCGAGATTGAATTCCGCGCGAAGCTTCCCAAGACGCGCAGTGGAAAGATCATGCGCCGCGTCCTGAAAGCGTGGGAACTTGGGTTGCCGACGGGCGACCTTTCCACGCTGGAAGATTAGCAATGAGAGACTGAACATGGATAAACAGGATGGACAGGATAAAGAACCGAAGTATGAGCTGGTAGGAGGAACGGTGCACAGGCTGCAGGACCATTACCGTCTTCTCGGCGACCAACTCGGAGGCATGAAGAACTTGCTCACCGATGCTCAGCGGTTAAGGTATTTTGAGGAGTCGCTAGCCGCCAACGAACTGGGAGAGGCCCTGCACGCGCTTTGCGACTTCCTCTTAGAGCCTGACACACCTCCTGTAAGCGGTGGCGTCTTGGAACAGATCAAGAGTTTGCACGATCGAATGGAACTCAAGGACGATTGCGTCGAGAAACTGAAGCAGAAGGCCAACGGGTAGATTCTCGTTTGAAATTATAGAGAGAATCTACCCGCTACAAGCGGTTCACCATAAGTCAGGGATTTCAAAGAGGGATGGAGACGATATTCAGGATTTCTTGTCTCGTCCTTTTATCCTGTCTATCCTGCCCATCCATGTGAATAAAGGATTTCAAACATGGATAAACAGGATGGACAGGGTAGGGAATTGAAGCATGCGCCGATCACCAAGGGCGTGTTCGGTTGTGCCTTTGAAGTAATCAACGAACTTGGTGCGGGTTTTCCTGAAATGGAAGTGGGGTCTGAGGAAACGCTTCGTGCGGTGCCCGGAAAGCAGGCCGCGAGCAACCGTGCTCGCGGACCAGCGTGAGGCGGAATTCGGTTCCCTGCGCGTGGTTGATGTGAAGGCTTGCTCGCAACCCCTGCACACCCAGACTCTTCGAAGCAGTGCAGGGCACTCCTCTAATCGCGGGCTGCACCGCCGATCGGGAATTGGAAATGTGGACGAAATGTCGAGCCGCAAATCCTCACCCTACCCCGAAGGTTTTGCTTCCATTTCAAATTCATCACCTCGCGGCGGATTCCTCAAGAAACCGCAGAGGCTCGGTTCGACCTTTTGTCTGTCACCGCCGCCGCTGACTCACCCGCACCTGCGGCGCTCAATGCGAGCCACCACCGCAAACGGAGTCATCACCCCGAAGGGTTGAGGGGATCGTTTTGCGATTAAACTTGCCCAAGCTCATCAACCAGATATAATCGCTGCTCTTTCATTAAATTGCGTCGTTCTTGAAATGGGTGTGCATGGAAGTTAGTTCATCCAATAACGTCCGCCGTCGCGGCGAGCCATGGGCGATGGGTTCGGTGGTGGGCTACGCCTCGGCGAATATTTTCGATCGCGTGGCGGTGGTGCAAGCTGATCCGTTGATCGGTCCGGTGTTGCGGGGATTGCCCAGTCTGGCGCTGGGCATCATCTTGATGTGGAAGCACCGCACGCTGGACCAGTTGCGTCCGAGCTCCCCGCAATATGTCGGCTTGCGCCCAATTGTTGCTTTCGTGGCGGCGGGCGTAATCTCCACTTTTGGGGTCTTTTTGTACTACCTGGCCATGAGCTTCGGGGGCGTGACCATTACCATCCCCGTGCAGGAGACCTACGTTATTTGGGGCACGTTGATCGCCTGGATCTTTCTCCGCGAGCGGATTCACCGCTATGCTCTTGCCGGCGTGCTACTGATCTTTGTGGGCTTGGTGGGACTTTCGCTCGGCCAGTCACGCGGGCAGCCGATTTCGCCACATTGGTACTGGGCCATTCCGCTAGGACTCACCACGGCGTTGACCTATGGAATCTCCGGGGTGTTGTGGCGCGATGGGCAACTGCGTGGCGCGCACCAATCGGTTGCGATTTTCCTCCAGTTCGTCACCAGTGTGGCGGTGGGCTTCGCGGGCTTGCTGGTAGCCGGACGGCTTCCCGCTTTGCAGACGGCAACTTGGCGCGCCCTGCTGGCTCTTCTCGCCAGCGGAGTGCTTTCCGGTGTCCTCGCTATCTACTGCATGTTCACCGCGCTGCGCCTGATGGCGGTGGCGCGCGTGTACGCGTTCTCCTCGCTTACGCCGTTGGTGGCGACCTTGTTTGCGCACTTCTTCCTGCACGAATTCCTCAATTGGCTGATGCTGATAGGGATTGTCCTGGTGTCCATCGGGGTGATCCTGACGCAGGTCTTTCGGCCTAAGGACGAACGCCAAGCCTAGCACAGTTTACTGCGCAGCGAGCCGACTCCGCGAGGAAGGGAAGCGGCGCGTTGCGGTAGAGAATTCCGCCATCCTTATCACGGCGGCCAACGAAGCGGGGGTGCGCAGAATCGTGCACCTCAGCATCATTCACCCGTTGGACGCCTTAATGCTAGGCTACTTCCGGATGAAGACGGCGGCCGAGCGTCTGGTTACGGGCTCGGGACTCGCCTACGCCATCCTCCGGTCGACGATCATTTTCGGGGTGGAAGACGTTTTGATCAACAACATCGCCTGGCTGCTTCGCCAATGCCCGGCATTTGCCAAAGCACGCTTGGGCGAATACCGGCTGCAACCTGTCTTTGTGGTGGACGTGGCCGACATGGATGTGGCCGTGAGCAAGGAAGGGCGAAATATGGTGGTTGATGCCGTGGGGCCGGAAATCTACACCTTTCAGGAGTTGGTACAGCTCATCGCCGGCAAGGTGGGCAGCCGCGCCAAAATCCTCCACATGAGCCCGGCCTTAGGTCTCTTCCTCTCGCGCCTGGTGGGCCGAGGCGCACACGACGTGCTCCTGACCCAGGAGGAAGTCGAGGGGCTGATGGCGGGATTGCTCGTCTCTTAGGCTCAGCCGACGGGCCGAACTCACTTGAGCGAGTGGGCCAGCCGCCATGCACACCTTTTGGGAATGCGTCATGCCTCGGAGTTGCGGCGGCACTTCCGTTAGCATCGGGTGGCTTCCGAATTCTGACCAAGGCTTCCGGGGTGGAGCTTTCAGTACCTATGTCGTAGACTGGCTCTTTCGGGCAGAATATTTTGAGCCACTTCCGGTTCACCCTTTGTTTATGCGGCTTAGGACGACAATTTCGAAAGCGTCGAGCTTTCCTCTTTGGTTCCGGCTACGCCGGGTGAGGGAAGAGCCCCGAAAACCATGAAACCCAATGTTGGTGATCGGCAGGTTCAAGCGTGTTTATGACGTCTGATAAGGTATATTATGTTAACTAACGAAAATGATCCGCCCACCCCTCGTCCAATTACCCGAGTTCACCCCGCGCATGAACAGTCGTTGCGGAGCGGCCCAGAGAACTACGGGCGGCAGCCTATTTGGAAGCCGGCGCTTGCTTCTTGCCCTCCCAAGTTCCTTTGTCATTGTCGCTCGACCATTTTCCGGAGAGTGTGCCCTTGCTGAACTTAGCCATAAGGACGTAGTTGCCCTGGGGAGTGTCGAGGTGGATTTCCAGCATGTTCTTCTTAAAGGTCCCGGAGCTGATTTGAGTGCCCCCGATGGGTGAAGAAATGCTTCCGTCCACGGTCTCCTTATTCTGTTGCAAAATGAGCGTGAAGGCCATGTCACCCTGCGAGCCGCCGTGAGCTTGGCAGTCCCAAGTGCCGGTCATAGGGCCTTTCTTGTCCTTCGCAATCGCCAGGCTTGCCGCAAATATTACCGTAATACAGATGCCGATATAGATGAGGTTCCGCTTCATATACGTACTCCTTCTCAGGCTTTTACCGTCGACCTGGCCAAGGCGGGCGACCGCGCTCGCGAGGACGACGAGTGCGGGCATTCTACTGCGCCTTGCTCCGGGCGTCCAGTCGGATTACGCCCGATGATCAGAACCTGGCAACTTATGAAGAACCCAGACGCTTCGCTAACCCCCCCAGTGGAGCGCAGCCCAAGGCCACGCGACGGCCTTCGAATATGCGAACCGCAGGAGCGGATTCCGCCAGTAGATAACCGCGCGGGGCAGCAAGCGCGGCTTCGCTCCGAACCCCAAGTTGAATGTATCACGTTCCATTTTTTGAGCTTCCGTCAACGGCCGCCGCGCCAAAAGGCTCTCGGCCAAGGAGCGATCCATTCCGGCGAAATCCAAGCACTCGCAGCCCATGCGCTGGGCCCAACGCAACGACTCGTAAGTGAGCAGCGCGTTTGGGTGCAGGTTCGGATGGGAACCGTTCCAGCCCTTCTTCCAGGTGGTCGCGCGGCGTCCAAATTTCAGATCCAGTTGACACGCTATAGTTTCACCTTGACAGTAGGCAAACGATAGGCGGACCTCTCCCCGGGGATGGAATGCTCGCACCAAATCCCTCAGCGCTTCCACGCTCGCCGGATTGGGCCGCACGCGCTGTCGAGCACAGGTCGCGCTCATAAGGCCGAAAAATTTTGGAATGTCGGCATCGCCACCTTCTCGAATCGTGACCCCACGGCGTATCGCTTGGCGAATCTCCCCCTTCCTGGACCGCCTGATGCCTGTCTCCCATGCTCCACACGACCCGGTCAGATTCACCATACAGGTTGAGGAAATCACGTTCATGAGCTGGTCGGGGACAAATCCGCTCTTCGCAAGAGAAAAGCCGAGCAGTTGAGTTTCGTCTGGGGGCTGAACGATCATTGCCATAAGTTGATAAGAGTGAATAACCCTGAGCAATAAGTCCGAACTAAATTGCACTTTCTCGGGCTCTTCGAAGGACAAGACAGGTCCTTTGCTGACATAACCTACCCTTCCAAAACGTGTAGCCCGCCACAGAACCTGAAAACCTCCATCAATTCGTCCCTCCTGTTCGAAGATCACCCGAAGGTTCTGCCAGCCCTCGATTTGCTTGGCGTGAGCCCAGAGGCTGGATTGCTGGAATTGCCCCATTCCACAACCGCGGAGAAAATCATCCCATGCCGGGCAGGCAGTCTCATGACAGAGCCAAGCGTTGGCATGTCGGCCTAGGATCATCCTTCTTTCGAGGAGCACTCCGGTGGAGGGCGTAGCATTCTCCCCGCCGAAATGACTATGGCAAAGCGCGTCATCTGTCTTGGTCACAAGCGCCTCGTCGTAGCATGGTTCCAACCCGCTTTGTCGGTTCAAGGATGCTTGAATGGAAGTCATTTTGCATCAAGGACCTATGCTGCACTCGGAAAGCCAATTTTCGTAAATTCAAGCATTCAAAGGGCCGCAAGTGCCGTGACCCTCTTCGGATAGGAGTCCCAATTCTTGACCTTCGCCTAGCGTGGCATATCTTGCAGGAAAGCACGACTTGAGTATCCATTTGGCCGCGGGATGGAGGCGGAGTTTGGCGGGCCTACACACGAGCCTGGCACCCCTCAAAAGGTAGTAGTTATCCATGCCGTTCCCGCCTTGATATCTCCTGACCATGACATCTTCGATCCCGGGGGTTCGACTGGCAGTCTCCCGCAACACATGGAACATCAATTCTCCAATGCCCTTCTGCAAAGTGGGGGTATCGCTGAAGAAAGTTGAGTACAAGAGGCTTTTCCCAACCCAATGTGAAATCGAGACGCTCTTCAGTTTCCCACCTTGGTCATAACCGCCAAGAACCAGGGCTTTGGTACACTTGAGGACGGCATCGGCCCATTGATCGAATTGGCTTCTTCTCGTCCGTTCCGGCTTATATTGATAGCGAGTGCGCTGGTAAAACGAAGAATAAGCGTGAAACCCTTGTTCTTGGAATTCGGCGATTTCCTTAATCGGACGGACCACGAAAAGCTTGGCCGCATTCTTTATCAACAGCCTTCGCTTGGACTGAAGTTTTCCCAAAGCATAAGCATGCACGTCGTCGAGTATGAGGAACCTCATGGTCGAATTCGCCTCGTGCCAATCCGGCACAATGTACTGAAATCCTCCAAGACCAAGAGGAGGTAAATCCGATGCTGAGGGTGAAAAGGCTTCGTGAAGAAGCAAGGGCCGAAAGAAGAGACCTTTCTTCCGCAGCCAGTAAAGGGCACCATACCGCTCCACCGCGCTTCCAATCGCGATCTGGTAATCCGCGAACTCGTCCACGGTCATTTGCAGGACTTCAATATCCAAACTCACACATGCCTCGACCGCTGGACAAACTCATGTCATGCGCGGCTCGCTGGGCTTAGACTCGCGGCATCGTAACCAAACATTATCATAACTAAAACCAAAAGTGCCATAGGGTATCCACCAGCGCGTGGGTCAGAGCGGAGGCGCACAGGCGCTGCCGGGTGCGGTAGACATTCCCGTAAAAGATTCCCGCCAGCGTGGCCATAATAGCATACCGCCAGTTGGGGCGCGGCGGCTTGCCGGTCAAATGGTGCAAATGCGAGGCGCCGAACACGACCGAGGCGATCAGCAGGCCGTAAAGGCCACGCGGGCCCTTTCGGATGGTGCGGACCAGGAGGTTTTGCAGGACTCCCCGGAAGAGCAATTCCTCCGGAATTGCCACGGTAAGGTAGATTCCCATGAACACGAGGAAGAAGTCCACCGCCGGGCCCAGACCGCTCACGATGTTCTCCAACCAAGGGACTTGAAAGATCGGGCCGTGCATAAGCGGCGCGGTGGAATGCGGATGGATAAAGTTCAAAGCGATGCCAATCGGGATCGCCAATAGCGCAAACGCCAGCAGGTTCAGCAATGCGTCGGAAACGTCGCTCTTCCTCCATACCAGGCGAAACCCCACGCCTTCCAGGTTGCGCAGCACCATGAAGGCGTAACCGCCCACCAGAACGCAAAAAATGGGACGGAAAACATAAATGTCTTGCGGCCAAGTCCAAATTCCCTGCAACCAACTCGCCGAGACGGGGACCGCCAATGCCAGCATGGCCACCCCGTCGCGCCAAGTCAAGCTTTCGCGATGGTGCAGCCGGTCGGGCAGCAGCAAAACTGTCGGCACCAAAATGTAGGCTATTAGTTTGCCAAGCGCGATCAGCGAAAACGTCCGGGTCCCCAGCCCAAAAATCAGGTAGGGGACGAGAAGCAGGAAAGGCAGGCCCGCGGCCAGCGCTGGCGAAGCTATCGCCCAGTAGCGCAGTTGCTTGACGAACGCCGTCTGCGTCAGCCCCACAAATGCACCCACCAGCAGCGCCACGCTTTCCAGCAGAGCGGCCGTCCGCCACGGATCAATTCGAATCTGATTAAGGATAAGGCCCTCAGCCAAGGCGGCGAGGAGGGTCAAACCGAGAAAAATCTGTAGGCCTTTTTTCATATCAACCCTCCCCGAAGGGGAGGAAAATCATTAGCCGTAGGTGAAGCCTACGGGGGCTGCAGAGGGGTGATTTGAATTCACTACCCTCCCCCCCTCTCCCCCAAAGGGGGCGAGGGAAGAAAAATTGCTTTTACTTCCCTTCCGTAGGTTTCACCTACGGCTAATGATATTGTTCCCCTTCGGGGAACGCAAACTTATTTGCTCGATGCCCGTACCAGGTCTGCTGATCCGAAGTCTATGTCAGTCAAGGGGATAACACGGAAATGGCCGAGTTTCTTCAAGTCTTTCTTGAAGTCTGAAATACTCCCAACAAGCACAATTACGTCGTGATCAGTGTCCAAATAGTTCTTGGCGGCGGCGCCGACCGTGTCGGTAGTCAGCGCTTGTATCTTTTCCGGATAATGGTTCCAATAATCGAGCGGCAGGCCATCTTGGATCAGCTCCAAAACCTTGCTTGCGACATTGTCAGAGGTTTCGAACTCCAGGGCGAGGTGCCCCACCAAGTAGCTCTGAGCCGTCTCCAATTCCTGGTGGTTGATGCCGTGGTCCTGGAGCGTTTGAATCTGTTCCAGCGCGATGTGCGTGCTCTTCAGGGTTTCCGGCGTGCGGGTAAAGGTCTTGGCCACCCAAGCGCCCAGGTGGCGCCGGCAGACGAGGTCACTGGACGCTCCGTAGGTCAATCCTTGGCGGGTGCGGAGGGCTTTGAAAAGGCGGTTCTCCGAGGGGCCGCCCAGGATTTCGTTCGCCACGCTGAGGGCCAGGTAATCGGGACTATCGTGTGGCACGCCGAGGCTGCCGATGCGGATCTCCGTCTGGACAGCATCGCTCTTGTCGATCGCGACCACCCGGTGTTCGTCGGAGGGAGTGGGCGTGCCGGGCGGCGCCGCAGCCGGTTCGCGGCCATTCTGCCACCCGGAAAAGAACTTGGCCGCAAGCTCCATAGCTTTCTGCGCGCTGATGTCTCCCACCACGGCCAAGATGCAATTCGTGGGCTGGTAATAACGCCGGTGGAAGTCGCGCAAATCCTGGGCGGTAATGCGCTCGGCGGACTCCAACGTGCCGTCCTCGGGATGCCCGTAGGCGGTGCCGGAAAAAATCAACTCCTGAATGGCCATGTCAGCCACGTACGCCGGGTCATCTTGGGCAACTTGCAAACCCGAGAGAGTTTGCTTCCGCTGGCGCTCGATTTCGGCTGTCTGGAAAGCCGGGTGCGCAATCATATCGCTCACCAGATCGAACGCCAGCTCGCTGCGGTCGGTCAGAACGCTCAGGCTGAGGTAGGAGCTATCCCAATCGACATCGTTGTCAGCAACTCCTCCGACAGAATCGATGGCCTCGGCAATCTGTCGTGAGGTCCGGCGCGCCGTGCCTTCCGTCAGCAGGCCGTTCACCAGAGCCGCGGCGCCCGGCAAGTTGGGGGGATCGCATTCGGCGCCCGACTTCACCACTAGCCGCAGGGTGATGAGCGGCAGGGTGTGACGCTCCACCACAACCACCTGAAGCCCGTTCGAGAGCGTCTGGATGGCCGGCACTGGGATCACGATGGGTTTGGGCGGCGGCACCTCCGGCGGGAAATCCCGCGCCCGCAGCGGCGTGGACAGCAAGACGAGAATGATCCCCATCGAGCAGAGACTTTTCCGGCCAGTGAGGGGCCGAGGGTACGGCGGTCGCCCGCTCGTGGTGGATGCGAAGCTTTGGAGTGCGGCAGCTTGCTGCCGCTTTTTCACCAGCCAGCTTGCTGGCGGGGAATTGTAGTCTCGGTGGAAATTCCCGCGAGCAAGCTCGCGAGGAGGAACGCGGCAGCC
>JBEKAD010000031.1:15506-22486 GCA_050018435.1 Terriglobia bacterium | reverse complement strand
GCTCAACGTTGGCGCGCTCGAGGGCGCGCTTGAAATCCTCTGCTTTGGCGATTCCGTTATTGCTCATGGCGTTTGCACCCGTACAATGTATGTGGTAGGTCGTAGGTGGTAGGTGGGGGGAAAATCCCTACATACCATATGCCATCTACCACCTACCACTTCACACTTGCCTGTACACCTTTCCGCCACGGTCGCCCACCGGCCGGTTCAGGTCCGCGATCGCCTGAAAGGTGATCTTGTAAGTTGTCTCCTTGCCGCGCTGGAACGGCAGCTTCACCGTCTCCTTTTGATAGGCGCGGTAGATCTGGGAGATGACGAACTTCGCGGTCTGGTCCTTGCGTTTGGAGATCAGCAGCACGCTGAACTTGGGCACAAGCTTCAGGCCGCCGAAGGCAATTTCTTCGTAGGCCTGCGCTCCTGCGGGCAGCGCGCTATCGGAGCCCGTGGCGTAAGTGCCGTGGGGAACGAGGAGTTGAAGCTTGGCGCAGTCCGATTCTTTCAGCGTGACCGCGATCGAGTCCACTTCCCCCGTCATCACGGCATCGATGGGCAGCGTCTCCTGATCGGCGGTGGTTTCTTCGACCTTGGCGCCGATATCGAGATCGGTCACGCCTTCCAGAGCTCCCGCGAACAGGTAAGCCGGCGCCAGCGCCACGCAGGTCCACACCACGGTCGAGCCGTCGGAGGTCATCGCGCCGAGCGTGTTGCCCCAATTGTTGGGCGCAGCCCCGTACGTGGTGCCACCGGTCGTGCACTCCTGAACGTTGCCGTTCGCGTCCACGATCATCTGTCCGGGGGTGACGGCTTGCGCGGCTGACCACGCGGGTTGCGAGGGCGTGCCGTCCGCGCCGACGATGTGCCGCTTCCCGCTGGCGGGCGCGCAGACATTTAAATAAACCCAGCCGGGGCCTTGGTGGATCAGGGTGGGAGTGGGGGTTCCGAGTGCCATATTTCCTCCATTGGAGCAGGCAGTGGGCAGGTGGGCAGGTAGGCAGTTGGACTTTATCCATCTGCCAATCTGCCTACTGCCTATCTGCCCATCTATGTTTCCTCCAGCTCAAACAACACGGTCAAAGTAATGCGCATAATGGGAACGTCGATTCCCGGCGCCGAGACCTGGCCGGGGACATGCGACTCGACAAAAACCTCGTTCACCGTCCCGACGGCGTTCGGCGCGGTGGTGCCGCCTGACACGGTCTCGTGCTGAATGGGCAGAGAAGTGGTCCAGTCGCCGAGGGAGGGCCAAGGTCCGGCGCTGGTGATAATCATATCGAGCAGGCGCGCGTAATCCTGCGCGTCCTCCTGCGCCATCTCCTGGTCGTACTGGCCGGTATCGAGCGCCAGGTTGATGCGAACTTCGTGATGCCGTGTCGCCTTGTCGTCGCCGCGGTTGAAGTTCGTGGGGCCGATTTCCAGGGAGAGCCAGGGCCAACCCGTCCGCGCTCCGGGGCCTTTGTGGAATTCCGTAATGGGGCCGAGCGGTGCATTCCCGTCGGTGGCGCGCGCGGCGTTGATGACGGCGAGCGCCGCGGCCTGGTCGCGCTGGATCATGGCGATCAGTTGATTAACCAGCGGCTTGGCGAATTGAGCTTGGTAAGCTTGAGTCCAAGACATGATTAAATCCCCGGCAGATGGGCAGGTAGGCAGGTAGGCAGATAGGGAATCATCCCCCACCTGCCCATCTGCCCACTGCCCATCTGCCTAAAACTCCCGCCGGTCCCACTTCTTGAACACGTTCGTCGAATCCTCGCTCGAAGTCTCGCTCGGGTACTGGTCGCCGCCGGCGACGCCTCCCAGTTGTGGGCGCGGCGTTTCGACTTTGGCGAGGGGGTCGAACAGGTAGTCGTAGTCACCGCCCTGGGCCAGCGGCTTGCCCTCCGGGTCGCGCGCGTTGAGCTTGTTGCACTGCTCGCGGAATTCGTCCTCAAAGCCCTTCGCCACGCGGGCCGCCGCGGCAATCCCGGAAGTTTCAAACACCTCGGCAAGTTGCGCGCAGGCGCCATAGCGGTTGATCTTCTCCAACAGGTTCAACTGGTCGGTGCTGAAGGTCCCCTGCCAGGCGGTGAATCCCAGGCGCGCATACGCTTCCTGGAAGCGCCGCTGCAAGATGGCATCAATTTCCCCCGCCACGTCGTCAATGAAAGTCTGGATGAGCGTGTCGGAGGGCCCCTTCGGCCCATTGCGCGTAAACGTGGGAAACATGCCGGCGACTTGAGTGACAGTTGTGTAGGACATGAAACACTCCTGGTCGATAGTCGATAGTCCATAGTCCATAGTCGATAGTCGATGGTCCTTGGTTGTGGCTATGAACTATCAACTATCAACTATGAACTGCCCTTCAGACCGTGACATACACACTGATCGTCGTCCCGCTTCCCGAGTCGACCGTGTAATACAGATTCGTCGCGTCCGCCGCTTGGGTGCGATGCACGGCCACGTTCGAGGTGAGCAGGACTTGCTCGTCGATGGGCGTCGCGCCCTGCGCGGGACTTTCCCGCTTGGTGATGCCGTGGGCGATGGTGTTGGCGCCGCTGGCCAGACCGGTGATGTCCACGCGGACGCGCCGGTAAAGCCTCCGCCGGTCTTCGCGGAAACTGTAGAGGGTGGTGAATGTTGCTGAAGCTGACATGTGAACCTCCGGTATTAGGCAGTGGGCAGGTGGGCAGGTGGGCAGTGGTCACCAGGCAGTGGGCAGTTGGGCAGGTGGGCAGTCGGGTCTTCCCCATCTGCCCATCTCACCATCTGCCTATCTGCCTGATTCACCATCTGCCCATCTCACCATCTGCCTACCTGCCGGGCTTTTTCTCTTTCGCTGCCTTCGCGGCCTTGAACGCCACGAACTCCTCATACTCAGCCTTCTCGGCCGCAGCTTGGGCGGCGGCTGCGTCCGCATCTTCCTTGGCTTTCTTTTCCCGGGCTTCCGTGCCGCCGATCGGATCGGGCTTGCCCTGAAACAATGGCACCTGGCCGTAGATGAGAATGCTGGCTTCCTCTTCGGTCAGTTCGATTTCGCCCGAGGCATCCACCGGGATCAACTTCCCGTGACAGGCGCTGGGCAACAATTTCGCCGCAGCGCCGCCCTTGGAGACGAACATGACGTTGTTCTTTTCGATGGGTTGGAGAACTTGGTATTTTGGCATTGTCATTTGTCCTTTGTCATTGGTCCTTAGTCCTTTGTCCCTGGTCGCTTGTCCTTGGTCCCTCCGCAGGTTGCAGCTAGCAAAGGACCAAGGACAAATGACGAATGACCAGGGGCAAGGGACAGTTCTTACGCAACTGCCGACTTGAACACATACATCGCGCCCGGTACGACGATCTTCACGCAGTAGTAAGTTTGGTACTCGATCATGTCGCCACTGCGTTCTTCGACGCGATAGCGCTTCACCAACATGCCGCCGTTGTGGGGCACGCCGTAGAGCCAGCGGAAAGTGGTGCCGGGGGTAATCATCAACTGGCCTTGCCCGGGCGGCACGTACGCCAGGATGGCGTTCTTGCCCCAGATGTAGTTGAGGTTGTGCGCGATGCCCTGTTGGGTTGAGTCATACAGAGCTTTGGCAACAATAAAGTTGTCAACATTGAAGAGGCCGGCCAACTGCTGATCGGTGGGATAGCCGAGCGGCAGGGCGTGGTTCTTGAAACGGTCGAGGATGATGGGGTGCTGGATGAGCTGTAACCACACCGGATAGCCGATCAGGAGCGTGTTGGGCTCCTTGGTGCAGCTCAGCAGGATGGTGGAGCGCTGCGCGGTGAGGGCGGCCACGGGATCCGAGTTCTGGAAATCGCTCCACTGGGCCGTACCCGCGAGCGTGGTGCTGGGCACGGCGGTGGAGTTCATGACGAGGTTGTAGATCTGGATTTCCCGCTGCTTGTCGATGATGTCGGCGAGCGTCTCCGTGGTGAAGACCTCGGGGGCCGTCGAAAAATCCCATTTGGCCCGCAGTTCGTCAGGGATGAGCTGCTTCTGCGCTTTGCCGTCGCAGTAGTACTCATCGTTGGACATGCGCCAGCCGGGCATTTCGTTGGCTTCGCTCCCCGGCGCGCGCTCCGTGTTGTAAGACTTGAAACGCTCGAACCCGAAGATCGGGTAGCGATCGTTTTGCTTCGAAACCGGAAAGTCCGGGAAGAGCCGTCCCCCCACGAAATCCTGGTTGCGGTAGACGATGGAATAGTTGGTCAGAAATTGGTCAAGATGGGCTAAGGAAACTTCCATGTTTTGTCCTTTGTCCGTGGTCCCCTGTCCGTCCCGACTGGTCGGGACGAACTACAGGATACGAACCTTCGCGCAGCGGCGTAGTCCAAGCGGATTCGCCGCCGGGCGAGAAAACCGCTTCCGTGACCAGCGGCCCGTTGCCGCAACAAAGGACAACGGACCACGGACCACGGACAGCACTTACACCTTCGTTTGCCGCAAACTTACCTGAATGCGGATCTTCTGGTTCGCCGCCGCCGCGGGGTACTTGGCTTTGCCCACCACGTACGCGGCGGTCCCGGTGGAGACGTTGCGGATGGAAGTGACGCGGCCGTAAGCGTCCGCGATCACCACGTCGTCTTCCGCCTGGATCGTGGTGTCCGCCGCGATCACCTCCGCCTCAGGGGCACTGATGATCAGGCCCCAAGCGCGGCCCTGCGAAAAGAAAGGTGCGGGTGGCGTCGAGCCGTTGACGGGATTGTTGGTGCTGGGATCGAGCCACATTTCCGAAGTGAGCGGGTAGCCGGGCTCCACCACGTCCTGGGCCAGTACGCCCGTGGGCACAGCGTTGAAACCGGAAGGCAGCCCGACGTAGAAATCCGATTCTGTCGAGGGGTTATTGACCGGCAAGCTCATCACGGTGCCGCGCAGCGCGCGGATGTTCGTGTCGAACTTGGCGGCCGTCAGTCCTTGATTTCCGAGCATAGTTTTTCTCCTTTAAAGTTGGCAGTGGGCAGATGGTGAGATGGGCAGTGGTAAGGACCCTACCTGCCTACTGCCCACCTGCCTATCTGCCGGTTGTTACGTGCTCTTCGCATCGGCGCGGTAGTTCTTCAGCAGGTCAGGATTTTCTTTCGCCACCAAGGCGCCGGCCTTGCGATGCGCTTCCAACTCCCCCAGGCGCACATCCGTCTGCATGAGTTGCTGCTTTTTCTCTTCCACCAGGCGCGAGAAGAGCTGCCGGGGTGATTCGCCGGTTTCCGAGCCTGAGCCGCCGATGCCGACGACAGAGTTGGTTTTGAGCAGGGCCGGCCGGTCTTCGATGAGGGCTTTGAAGGCCGCGCCGTCCGCCAGCGCCAGGCGCAGCGGCGCCCCCGTGGCCATCATGGCGGGAGTGATTTGGCCGCGGTTGAAGGCATTCTGCACGCGCTGTTCGGCGTCCTTGGCGCGGCGCCACGCGGAGCGGCTGATCTTGCCGCAATCGTCCAACGCATCCAGCCGGCTGTTGTCGAGTTTGCCGTCTGCGCCGATGGATTCCGACAGCAGTGTGACCTCCGCCTTGAGGGGATGGAGCGCCAGGGTGACCAGACCGCGTATTTCTTCTTTGCTCCGGCCTTCCGCCCCGACTTCCCTGGCGAACGTCGCATAGGCATCCTGCCCCGGAGCGTTCAGGGACGGGAAGCCCGTACCACGTGCACTCAGGTTTCCTGGAACGACCCCTTCCTTGCCCGCATGTTTTGTTGCGTACTCGTAGAGGTGGTCGTTCTCGATTTCACCGACTTTACGGTCTCCGTCGTAGGCTTCGTGCGTGCCTTCGGCGGAGCACTTGAGAGTCAGCTTTGCCATTTTTCCTCCTTGTTCCGCCGATAGGCGGCTTAAATCTAGGGGTTGGGGATTAGGGATTAGGGATTGGGGTTCCCTAACCCCTAACCCCTGATCCCTAATCCCGGTACTTAGCCAAATTTCCGGTAGTTCATCGAGAAAAGGTTGATTGGTCAGCGCCACACTGGTGAGCGTCAAGCCTTGGGACTGACCCGTTTTGCGATCGGGGTAGTCCTTGGCAAAGGCCGCCGACACGTAGCGATACTCGCGGTTCTTGATCATCTGGCGCGCGCGCGCCGTGGGCTCGTAGCGGCCATACAAAATCCATCGGGCAGATGGTGAGGTGGGCAGATGGGCAGATGGCTTTTCTACCTGCCCACTGCCTACCTGCCTATCTGCCGAAACTATCTCCGGGTTATCGAGCGCCAGGATGCGTCCGGCGCTGGGGGTGGGCTCGCCGGCGGCGCGCTCCAGGTCCTCGCACGCGTGGTCGTAGTCCACATTCAGATCGTGGTTGGCGAGTTTCTGAAAGTTGTCGCTGGCCGTACACAGCTCGTCGCGGGTGAAAGAAACTTCCCGGCCGCCTTTTACCCAACTGCCGGTGACCAGAATGGGAATGCGCGCCAGGCCCTCGGCCGGCACGGCACTGAGCGGGGACATAAAGTGAAATTGGTTTTTGTCGTCAGGCATCGTTGTGCTCCAATTGTTTGGGCTAACAGCTCACAGCCAACAGCCGACAGTGAACTGTGAGCTGTCGACTGTCGGCTGTCAGTTTCACTTATAGATCGCTGTAATCGTGACCGGCGCGCTGGTTCCGTAGGCGGAGCAGGCGAAGGTGTACTCGCTCAACTGGCCGAATCCCGCCGCCGCAGAGTTACTGACTGCGGTGATGGTCACGCCGCTCGTTACGGGCGCCTGCTGATAGATGTCCCAGGCGTTGACGGCATTGGAGGTAACGGTTACCGCCGCCGCGCTGCCCAGGGTCAGCCAGTTGGCGCCGTCGAAGCTGGTCTTTGCCTGCACCGTGCAACCCGTGTAGGTCCCCGACACCGTGCCGAAGACCCAGGTGACGTGCACGGTGGTGGCCCCGGTGGTGGACGTCGGATTGGTGGTCGTCGTCGCCCCGGCTATAGTCAGGATAGGATTATCCAGAATGTAACCAAACGCCGGGAAGCGATGCGAGCTGTAGGAATCCGCGCTCACCTGTGGCAAGCGCAAGTTCGCCACTGCCAGCAGCACAATTGCGACC